>CAYGRH010000080.1:0-11298 GCA_964352165.1 uncultured Hyphomicrobiaceae bacterium
GACGAGTTCCAGGAGACGATGTCCCTCACGGCTGAGATCGGTTTCGCTCAGGCCTACTCGTTCAAGTATTCGCCGCGCCCCGGCACGCCGGCTGCAAAAATCGAAGAGCAGATCCCCGAAGAGGTGCGCACCGAACGCCTTCATCGTCTCCAGGCCCTGCTCAACCGCCAGCAGAAAAACTTCAACGCTGCCTGCGTGGGGCAGGTTTTTCCTGTTCTGTTTGAGCGTTCCGGCCGCCAAGACGGTCAGCTCGTCGGCCGCTCGCCCTACCTGCAACCTGTCCACGCCAGCGGCGCCGATGAACTGCTCGGTCGCATAATTCCCGTGGAAATCTCAGCCGCAGGGGCCAATAGCCTCTCCGGTGTCATACGCGCGGCGTGAATTCGGTCTTACTCTCCTCTTGATCGTGCCAGACTGTCTTTGGCGAAGCGATTGATTCGCCGAGCCGGTGAAGTATGGTATGGCACTGCAACCCGGATCAGCGCTGAAGTCAGCACGCCGGTACATGCCCCATCATGGAGAGCTCTGATTTGACAGGGTTACGCGGGTCCGCTTCAGGCGGCCCGGGCCGATCGCCAAAATCTCAAGCGGCGGGTAAGGCCCAGGTTAGTAAGTCCCAGGTTGGCTCGTCCGGATCCGGGGGCAAGCCCCAATCCGGCAAGCAATCTTCAGGAAGGCCGCAATCCGGAAAGGGCCCACCCGGCAAAGCGGGACAAACCGCGCGGTCATCTGGCGGCTCCAAGCGCATCGTCCTCCCCTTTGAGGAAAACCGCTTCCTGACGTTGCTCCTCGGCGAATACGACAGCCACCTAGCCTTAATCGAAACAAGACTCGGGATCGAGGCGCACGCCCACGGCAACGTCGTGATACTGACGGGTTCTGAACACGGTTGCGACACAGCACGTGACGTTCTCGAACAGCTATACGCCCGCGTGGCTTCCGGGAACAGCGTCGGCCCGGGAGATTTCGACGGCCTCATCCGCCACGCACGCGAAGACGTTCCCGCCTCCAGCGGGCAAGGCCAGATCACCACCCGGCGCCGCATCGTCAAGGCGCGCACACCCGCCCAGACGACCTACATCCGTGCTCTTGAAGCCGACGACCTCGTTTTCGGCATAGGCCCGGCCGGCACCGGCAAGACCTATCTGGCCGTCGCGTTCGCCGCTCAGTGCCTCGAGCGCGGTATGGTCGAGCGCATCATTCTGTCCCGACCAGCAGTCGAGGCCGGCGAGCGCCTGGGCTTTCTTCCAGGCGACATGAAGGACAAGGTCGACCCATACCTGCGCCCGCTTTACGATGCGCTGTATGACGTGCTGTCGCCCGAAAAAGTCGAACGTGATATCGAAACAGGCGTCATCGAAATAGCGCCTCTGGCCTTCATGCGCGGCCGCACACTGGCTAATGCCTGCGTCATCCTCGATGAAGCTCAAAACACGTCAACAATGCAGATGAAGATGTTCCTGACCCGACTGGGCGAAGGCTCGAAGATGATCGTGACCGGCGACCCAAGCCAGATCGACCTTCCGCCCGGTATGAAATCGGGCCTCGAAGACGCAGTCGCGCTGCTTGCTGGCGTCGAGGGCATAAACGCGGTTAGGTTTACCAATTCCGACGTTGTGCGGCGCGATCTTGTTGCCCGCATCGTCAAGGCCTACGATGCTGCCTCGGAGAAAACGGCAGGACGATGAGCGAAGATTGCGACAGTAGCTGCGGGTGCGCAGCCCACCAGCATGGAGCCCCAACCCCAATCGACCGGGGCGACCAGGGCGTTCCGGCGGCCCATGGATCAGCTTCGCGCCTCAGCCTGGAATTGGTCGTCGAGACTGACGGGCCGCTGGCGGCTATATTCCCCGGCACCAACGAGTCGGCGTTCCAAGAGGCGGTACTGGGGGCCGCGGGTGTAGTCGCGAACGGCTCAGAACTTATGCCGGACGGTCTGACAAGTGTGACGATCATGCTGTCGAGCGACGACACTGTCGCCGAACTGAACGCCACCTACCGCGGCAAAAACAAAGCCACCAATGTGTTGTCATTCCCCTCCCCGGGTAATTTCCCAGTCGGCCCCGACGGCGTGCGCCATCTCGGTGACATCGTGTTTGCAGCCGAGACCATTGCCGCCGAGGCCGTCGAACTGGATCGTCCCATACTCGATCATGTCCGGCATCTGACCGTGCACGGACTGCTACACCTTTTGGGCCTCGATCACGAAAATGACGAAGAGGCCGAACACATGGAGCAGCTCGAAACGCGGATGCTTTCTGCAATTGGCGTGGCTGACCCTTATGCCGGAGGCGAACCTACGGCCTCATAATGCTACGGCGTGCGGGCGATCAGCCCTGCTCCGTCACCCTTCTTCCAACCACCACACCGGACGTGATGAGCACCGACACCAACAATACAGGCAAACCCGAGCAGTCCACCTCAGGCGATGAAGCCAAACCCGCATCCGGCGGCTGGCTATCGGCAATTCGCAGCACCCTGGGAATGCAGACGGCACTCACGCTACGCGAGACGCTGGAGTTTGCACTCAAGGAAGAAGTCGGAGCGGATAACGAAATATCCATCGAAGAACGCGAGATGTTGCTGCGCATTCTTCGCTTCGGTGCAAGCCGCGTAGAGGACGTCATGGTCCCGCGCGCAGATATCATCGCCGTCGATGAGTCCGAGCCGATCCGCGATCTACTCGCCACCTTTCAGGAGGCCGGCGTCTCCCGTGTACCTGTCTACGCCGAAACGCTCGATGATCCGCGCGGCATGGTGCACATCAAGGACCTCTTCAACTGGTTGATCACCGGCGCGGAAAACTCCGGCAATGGGAATGGTAACGGCAAGACATCGGCCAAAACCGCTGCAGTCGAGAACGAGGCAGACGAGAATAAGAAGGATGTCGGTGCCGGTAGCATCGACGAATTCGAAGCCATTCCCCACCAGCTCGATCTTTCTCCAATCGACTTGTCCCGGCCCGTCTCTATGACCCGGATCAGGCGGCAGGTTTTGTTCGTGCCCCCCTCGATGCCCGCCATGAACCTGCTGATACGCATGCAGTCGACGCGCATTCACATGGCGCTCGTGGTGGACGAATACGGCGGCACGGACGGGCTCGTCACCATCGAGGATCTGGTCGAGCAGATTGTCGGCGACATCGAGGACGAACACGACGAAGCCGAGGCAGCTCATATGTCAGCCGACCCCAAGCTCGGCCTAATTGCGGCAGCTCGCACACCCGTCGTCGAATTGGAAGAGCATGTCGGCCGCAAGCTCCTGACCCCGGAGGAGGAGGAAGACATCGAGACGCTCGGCGGTCTCGTCTTCACCATTGTAGGGCGTGTTCCCGCGCGCGGCGAACTGGTGCGGCATTCCTCGGGGATAGAGTTCGAGGTGCTTGACGCCGACGCCAGGCGCATCAAGAAACTGAAAATCCACGTTCCCGCGAACGTCGATGTCGATGCGGCCGGTTCCGACGCATCCTCGTCTTCCGCGTCGAGCTGATCTGATACGCCCCACTGCGAGCATTGACCGTGAATAGCGCCCAAAACACTGAAGAGGCGGCATTTTCGGTGGCCGACCGGTTGCGCGATATTCGCGTGTTTGTGCAGGAGTCGAAAGGTTGGCTCCGCAGACTGATTGCGTTTGCAGCCGGCAGCGCATCGACGCTGGCCATGGCTCCGGTATTTCTCTGGCCCGTCCTCTTCCTGACCCTTCCGGTCTTCGTGTGGCTGATCGACGTCGCTTCGACAGACCGTGACGACGCTGAAGTAGCCGCAGCGCCGGCGGTCAATACGTCAAAGTACGATGGCATCAAAAGGGCCGCTGCCGACGGCTGGTGGTTTGCCTTCGGATATTTCTTCTTCGGCCTGTTCTGGATCGGCGAAGCGTTCCTTGTCGAAGCCCATATCTTCGGCTGGCTGCTTCCCTTCGCCATTACCGTGATGCCCGCTGGCCTGGCGTTCTTCTGGGCCGCTGCTGCTGCTGCAAGCGCCTATGCCTCTTTACCGGGCCTGTTGCGGATCGTGTCACTTGCAATTGCCCTGGGCCTTGCAGAATGGCTGCGCGGGCACCTCTTCACCGGCTTTCCCTGGAACGTGCTGGGCTACGCGCTGACGTCTCCCGAAGTGTTGATGCAGGCAGCCGGGGTGTTGGGCATCTACGGCCTCACCGTTGCGGCGGTCGTGATCTTTGCGACGCCTCTCGTCATGGCAGCCGTACCGCGCTCGGTTCCCAAGCGGGCGCGAAATAACGCTCGCACATGGCTGCCCGTGGTTGCTCTGAGCTTAGCCCCGCTTGGTCTGATGCTCGGATATGGCGTCTACGTGATGCCGTCCGGTCCACAGCCGGTCGTGAAAGATGTCCGCCTGCGGATCGTGCAACCCTCCACGCCTCAACACGAAAAATGGATGCGCGAAAAGCAGCGTGCGATCTTCGACGAGCATCTCGATCTATCCCGCCGCCTTCCCGACGGCCGCATCGATGATTTGGCAAGCGTCACGCATGTGGTCTGGTCGGAAGCCTCCATGCCATTCCTGCCGCTATCTTCTCCAGAAGCGCTGTCTGAAATCGGAACACTATTGGGCAATGGCAAGTATCTGATCGCCGGCGCGCTTCGCTTGGATACCGCCCAAACCCAGGCCGAACCCGCAGCGCAGACGCCGGACCTTTATTCGGGAAAGCCGGCCCGGCCGCGCGCCTACAACTCGCTTCTGGTCTTTGGGCCAGGTGGCGGATTGGCCGGCCTTTACGACAAGATCCACCTCGTCCCGTTCGGCGAATATCTCCCCTTCCAGCAGACCCTTGAAGCCATCGGTCTGGAAAGCCTGACCCGTATCCGCGGCGGCTTTGCAATCGGTGAGACGCCGCGCCGCCTGATGAACGTCCCCGGCCTGCCGCCATATGCTCCGCTGATCTGTTACGAAGCGATTTTCCCAACCGCCGTGATCCAGGGTCCTGAACGCCCGGGCTTCCTGTTGAACGTCACTAACGACGGCTGGTTCGGCACGATTACCGGCCCGTTTCAGCATTTCCATCAAACCCGCGTGCGAGCCGTGGAGGAGGGACTGCCACTCGTTCGCGCCTCAAATAACGGCGTGTCAGCCGTCGTAGATCCTTTCGGTAGGATCGTCGCGAGGCTTGCCCTGAACGTGCGCGGCAGCATCGATGCGGACCTTCCACAAAGCGCAAGTCCGACAATCTATGCCCGGCTGGGTGATTTAATGCTCTTGGTTAGTATTTGTTTTTTTGCTGCACTCTCATCGATAATCCATGTATTACTGCGGCATCTGGGAGAGCGCGAACAGGCTTAGCGGCTACCACCGCAGGTTTTGCAACGTGCGTGTCGGACTGGAAAGTGCTCCCCGGTGTTCGACCCTGATTTCCCGCCGCGACAACTCATAAATGACCGATGTCTGATCGACTTCCTCGGCGTGCAGGCTTCCGAAACCCTGTTTTCGGCTTGCCGGACTTCAACCGAAGAATCATCGGGGATGGTGTGTCGCTCTGGGCTTCGGTCCACTAGTGAGGGGAAAAAAGTGAAACGAGATCAATTAACTGAGGTTCGTGGTAGCGAGGAACGTGGCTCGCGCCGCCCCAACCCCGTCGACATTCATGTCGGCTCGCGTGTCAGACTGCGCAGGATGCTGCTGGGCATGAGCCAGGAAAAGCTCGGAGAGCACCTCGGTCTGACCTTCCAGCAGGTGCAGAAGTACGAAAAGGGCGTCAACCGGATTGGCGCCAGCAGATTGTTCGATCTCGCCCAGGTTCTGGGCGTGCCCGTGCAGTTTTTCTACGACGAAGCGCCGCAGGCCGTGACCGATCTGGAGCTGGCTCCAGGCTTTGCCGAACGGCCCGCTGAAAGCTACGTTGTTGAATTCTTGTCGACCCGCGAAGGCCTGGATCTCAACAAGTCGTTCGTCCGCATTACCGACCCAAGGGTTCGGCGCTCTGTCGTAGATCTTGTGCGGTCGCTTGCCGGCGAGGCTTCCAGCGATTGATGCTCAAGTCGAACGTCATCTATTGCCCGCCGCATTGGGAAAAACTGCGGTGGGCACAGATGCTTACGAGGTCTGATCGCACAACAGTCAACTAAAACTCACAAATGGGCCGCCTTGACCGCGCCGCTAAACCTTGCGACAAGGCCCGCACTTTCACCAACATCTTCTAGAAACGTTTTTGGGGGCGAGCTTGGCACGCACATCCTATTTATTTACCTCTGAGTCGGTCTCCGAAGGACATCCCGACAAGGTGTCGGACCGTATCTCCGACGAAATCGTCGATCTGTTCTACCGCGAGGGCCCGGCTGCCGGAATTGACCCCTGGCAAATTCGCGCGGCGTGCGAAACGCTGACCACGACCAACAAGGTCGTCATTGCCGGTGAAACGCGCGGTCCCGATACCGTCACCGTTCAGATGATCAATGACGTCGTGCGCGCCGCGATTAAGGACATCGGCTACGAGCAGGACGGCTTCCACTGGGCGAACTGCAACATTGACGTCCTTCTGCACCCTCAGTCCGCCGACATCGCCGTGGGCGTCGACTCTGCAGCCAACAAGGACGAAGGCGCCGGCGACCAGGGCATTATGTTCGGCTATGCTTGCCGCGAAACGCCGGAATTGATGCCCGCTCCGATCTTCTACAGCCACAAGATCCTGGAAAACCTGGCGCACGCCCGCAAGGCCGACAAGGGCAACGCTGGCAAACTCGGACCGGATTCCAAAAGCCAGGTGACGGTGCGCTACGAAAACGGCAAGCCCGTTGGCGTCACCCAGATCGTGCTGTCGACCCAGCACGTTGACCCCGATCTTTCATCAGTCGATGTCCGAAAAATCGTCGAGCCGTTCATTCGCGACACGTTGCCGAAGGAATGGGTCACGAGCGACACCGTCTGGCACGTCAACCCGACCGGCAAATTCGTCATCGGCGGACCTGACGGCGACTGCGGCCTGACCGGTCGCAAAATCATCGTGGACACCTACGGCGGTGCAGCACCCCATGGCGGCGGCGCATTCTCCGGTAAGGACTGCACGAAGGTTGACCGTTCGGCGGCTTATGCCTCGCGCTATCTGGCCAAGAATGTGGTCGCAGCCGGTCTAGCCGAACGCTGCACGATCCAGCTCGCTTACGCGATCGGCGTCGCCGAGCCGCTGTCGATCTACGTCGATACGCACGGCACAGGCACGGTTGCAGAAGACAAGCTCGAAACCGTGCTGCGCGAAGCCATGAAGCTGACGCCGCGCGGCATCCGTGAACATCTGGCTTTGAACAACCCGATCTTCGCCCGCACGGCAGCTTACGGCCACTTCGGCCGCACGCCCGACGACAACGGCGGCTTCACGTGGGAAAAAACCGATCTGGCCGATACCATCAAATCCATGGTGTCCTGAGCCACAATCGTCCCTAAAATAACAACGGCCGCGGCACTCAATCCGCGGCCGTTTTCTTTTATTCAGGCAAAACCACGCATGCCGCGAGGCCCCGTGACCAAAGACCGGCAAGAAAAAAGCAGCGATTTTAATCCTTTGCATGCGCCCGATGCCGTGGGCGATCTTCGCTCGTTTGGCCGCCGTCGCGGACGCACCCCGAGCCCGAGACAGCAGGATCTGTTAGACCGGGTATTGCCGGGCCTCGAACTCGATCTCAGCAATCAGCCACCAGCAATCCTACAGCGGTTGTTTCGCGGCGAGTTAATACGGCTCGCAATGGAAATTGGATTCGGCGGAGGCGAACACCTCCTTTGGCAGGCCGGCCACGATCCCCAGACAGGCTTTATTGGCTGTGAGCCCTTCGAGGACGGCGTGATCAAAGTGCTGTCCGGTATCGAACAAGCCGGGCTGGCAAATATTCGCCTGCATACCGATGATGCGCGCGATGTGTTGCGTTGGTTACCACCCGCTTCGCTCGATGCAGCCTACGTCCTGTTTCCCGACCCCTGGCCCAAGCTCCGCCACCGCAAGCGCCGCCTCGTCAATCCGCAAACGCTTGACCTTCTGGCGCGCGTGATGAAGCCGGGAGCCCGTCTCAGGCTTGGAACCGACATCGCTGATTACGCCCGTACCATGCTGATTGCACTCGATAAAGTCGACGCGTTCGCTTGGCAGGCAACACGCCCTTGCGACTGGCGCAATCGCCCTGATGACTGGCCCCAGACCCGCTACGAACAAAAGGCTTTGCGCGAAGGCCGCCGCTGTTATTTCTTCACCCTGCATCGCCGCGAATAGGCCCGTCAGGGCAGATACGTGCACAAAAAAGCTTCACATTGCTCTTGCAAGAAATAGTCTGATAACTTACCCTTGAATTGCTCATGATTATCTCAACTTTGAGAGTGGGCCCTCTGGGTCCGCTCTTTTTGTTTTGTTGACTGTCATGAACCAATCGCAACAGGCAATTTGATTATTGGGAATGGTGACGAGCGAATCCGGCGCGTCGCAGGAACGGTTCATTCGCGAGTCAGGTCTCGAAGCCACGCTGGCAAGCGTAGTGGAGCCTGTTCTTGACGATCTTGGCTTCCGTCTTGTGCGCTTACAAATTTTGGGACGCGAGGGCAAAACCTTGCAGATCATGGCCGAACGTCCGGATGGGACGATTAGCGTCAATGACTGCGAGACTATTTCCCGGCAGCTATCGCCTGTACTCGACGTTCACGACCACCTCGCTGGCAGCTATCGTCTGGAAGTGTCTTCCCCCGGTATCGACCGGCCGCTGGTGCGTCCGTCCGATTTCGAGGACTGGGTTGGCTACGAAGCGAAGTTGGAAGTGAGCGAGATGGTTGATGGCCGCAAACGCTTTCGTGGCCATATCGAAGGTTTCGCCGATGGCGAAGTTTTGCTTGAGGTTGATCTCGATCAGATCGGCAAAACGGTTTTGGGGCTTCCTATTGCCCTGGTGTCGGAAGCACGTCTGGTGCTGACCGACGAACTCATTCGCGAGGCATTGTCTCGCGCGAAAAAGCTGAAAGGCCAGGGTGGCCCGGAAGCAGGCATGCGCGATGGCGATGAGCCGTCGATCGACGATTTGGAGGCGTAACGACATGGCATTGGCAGGCATCAGCGCCAACAGGCTGGAGCTTTTGCAGATCGCGGACGCAGTCGCCCGCGAGAAGTCGATCGACCGCACCATCGTCATTCAGGCCATGGAAGACGCGATCCAGAAAGCCGCGAAGTCGCGCTACGGCGCTGAAAACGAGATCCGCTGCGAGATCGACCCCAAGACCGGCGAAACGCGGCTTTCCCGTATTCTCGCCGTCGTCGACGAGGTCGAAAACGACTCGACCGAGATTTCCCTCTCCGACGCCCAGGGCCGCAATCCCGACGCCAAGGTCGGCGATTTCATCTCGGAATCTCTGCCGCCCCTGGACTTCGGCCGCGTCGCCGCCCAGAACGCCAAGCAGGTTATTGTCCAGAAGGTGCGCGAAGCCGAGCGTGAGCGCCAGTTCGACGAATACAAGGACCGCATCGGCGAGATCATCAACGGCTCCGTCAAGCGCGTCGAATACGGCAACGTCATCATCGACCTTGGTCGCGCCGAAGGCATTATCCGCCGCGATGAAATGATCCCGCGCGAAAACATGCGCTACGGCGACCGCGTCCGCGCCTATATCGCCGACGTTCGCCAGGAGCAGCGCGGACCCCAGATCTTCCTCTCGCGCGCCCGCCCGGACTTCATGGCCAAGTTGTTTGCTGCCGAAGTCCCTGAGATCTACGACGGCGTCGTCGAAATCAAGTCGGTCGCGCGCGATCCCGGCAGCCGCGCCAAGATCGCTGTGGTCTCCAAGGACTCCTCAATCGCCCCCGTAGGCGCCAGCCTCGGTATGCGCAGATCGCGTGTCCAGGCGGTCGTGAACGAATTGCAAGGCGAAAAAGTCGACATCATCCAATGGAACCCGGATGCCGCGACGTTCATTGTCAACGCATTGGCGCCTGCCGAAGTCAGCAAGGTTGTCCTCGACGAAGATTCAAATCGCATCGAAGTCGTGGTGCCGGAAAGCCAGCTTTCTTTGGCCATCGGCCGGCGCGGCCAGAACGTGCGGCTGGCCTCGCAGCTTACCGGCTGGGACATCGACATCCTGACCGAGCAGGAAGAAAGCGAACGCCGCCAGAAGGAATTCGCCGAGCGCTCGCAGATGTTCATTGAATCGCTCGATGTTGACGAAGTGATCGCTCAGCTGCTGGTAACCGAAGGTTTCGCTTCGATGGAAGAAGTGGCCTATGTCGATCCCGGCGAAATCGCCCAGATCGAAGGCTTCGACGACGAGACCGCCGAAGAAATCCAGTCTCGCGCCCGCGAGTTCCTGGAGCGCATTGAAAACGAGAGAGACGCCCGTCGCGTCGAACTCGGCGTCGCTGATGAACTGGCCGAAGTCCCTGGTGTGACCAAGCAGATGATGGTCGCCTTCGGCGAAAACGAAATCAAGACGGTCGAGGATTTGGCCGACTGCGCAACCGACGACCTCACGGGTTGGGTTGAGCGCAAGAAGGAAAAAGATGCCGAACCGGTGCGTCACAAGGGCGTGCTGGACGGCTTCGAGATCGGCCGCAAGGAAGCCGAGGACCTGATCATGGCAGCGCGAATTCACGCCGGCTGGATCACGGCCGAAGACCTCATCGAACCCGAAGAGGGCACCGAAGAAGTTGAAGCAGAAGACGGCGAAGTTGCCGAAGGCAGCGAGCCAGAAGCAACGGGTGGCGAAACGCCCCCGGCCACGGCTTGACGGCCGTGACAACGAGGCACGAGACAGAGGGTAGGATCGGTTGGTCGCGCATAGACGCTCCATCGATGAAGACTTTGGCATTGCAGCGGACCCAACCCGCCGCATGTGCGCGTTAACACGCGCCGAACGCCCAACCAGTGAACTCATCCGTTTCGTCGCGGCACCCGATTCATCGATCGTTGCAGACCTGTCCTGCAAGCTTCCGGGCCGTGGCGTCTGGATCACGGCAGACGCCGCATCAGTGTCCGACGCGGTCAAGAAGAAGGCGTTCGCGCGCAGTCTGAAGCGGCCCGTCGAAGCCGCGCACGACATCTCGACCGTCATCGAAGTGCAGTTGCTGAACCGGTGCTCCCAGGCATTGGCTCTTGCCAACAAGGCAGGTCACGCCCTTAGCGGATTTGACAAGATCTCAGGCCTGATCGACGGTGGCAGTGTCCTTGCCCTCGCACACGCTTCCGACGCTGCCGCAGGCGGCTGCGAAAAGCTTGATCGGAAGTTCCAGGCCGTCAGCAGGTCGATAGGCCGCGACGCGCTTATAATTAACGTCCTCAATATCGACCAAATGAGTTTGGCCATGGGGCGGTTGAATGTGGTACATGCT
>CAYGRH010000081.1:0-11126 GCA_964352165.1 uncultured Hyphomicrobiaceae bacterium
CTGAAATGCAATGGGCATTCGCGGTCCCGACAACAGGGCTGTATGAAGTCCGCTTGTTTATGGGCAACGGTTTTAGCGGCACCGGCACCACCGGCCAGCGCATCTTCGACGTCGCCATCGAAGGCAACGTTCCAGCCAACCTCGATGACGTCGATCTGTCCTCGCAGTTCGGAAACGAAGTCGGCGGCATGATCTCCAACCTCGTGACCGTCAACGATGGCGTGCTGAACATCGAGTTCCAGCATGGCGTGGAGAACCCGCTCGTCAACGGCATCGAAATCATCCAGATCGGCGGCGGCGGCCCGATCCTGCCGAGCGTGTCGATCGTCGGCGGCGACCAGACCGTGCAGGAAGACACCGGCCAGGTACAGATCTCGCTTCTGACCAGCTCTACGGTTCCCGCAGGAGAAAGCGTTACGGTGTCGTTTGATATCGTTCCGGGCACTGCTGTTGCCGCCGAAGACTACACCTACACGTCGGGCACGTCCTCGTTTGACGCGCAGTCCGGCGTTTATTCCGACACCGTCACGATTGCAGGCAGTTCTTCCGACGTCACGTTCCTGATCGACATCGTCAACGATACACTGCCTGAAGGCGCTGAAGCCTTCTCGGTCGTGCTGACGGGCGTTTCACCCAATGCGCAATTGGGAACTACTAGTGCGAACGTGACGATTGCGGCCAACGATACGGTCATCAATCCTGGTGACGTCGTCTATCGCGTCAACGCAGGCGGTGCGGAAGTCGCCGCCAATGATGGCGGTCCGGCATGGACTGCAGACCAATCCGCCGTCACCGCCAATGGCTCAGCTCAGATTGGCACGCCATCTCCGTTCCTGGTCGATCGCGGGGTTGCCGGTGACGACATCACCTATGGCGACAACACGCCGTCCGGTCCCGGCACCAACGCCACAGGTGCGCCCGATGATCTGTTCCTCACTGAGCGCTACAGCACGCTCGCGAACCCTGACAACATTGGCTATGCGTTCGCCGTTGCCAACGGCACGTACACCGTCAATCTGTACTTCGACGAGTTGTTCCACTCATCGGCCAACTCGCGCGTGTTCGATGTTGCCATCGAGGGTACGACGGTTCTCAACGATTTCGATACTTATGCCGCCTACCAAAACAACACCGGTCTGCAGTCGTTCACGGCGCAGGTAATTGATGGCGAACTGAACATCGAATTCGGCAAAGAGGCGACCGACAATCCGCACATCGCTGCAATCGAGATCGTTGCGGGCGGGTCAATCGTGCTGCCGGATGACAGCGTTGAAGGTGTTCCCGCGACCGGCGGCGACTTTTCCGATGACCGCTTCAATCCGACGCTCGTGAACCTCGGTACCGGCCTGACAGAGATCGTTGCCACGCAGGAAGGCGATCCAAACCGTGACTTCGACTACGTCACGTTCGTCGTCGCCGAAGGCACCGAACTGAGTTCGGTCACGCTGACCGGCTTCGATGACTACGATCCTAGCGAGGCAAATGCTGCGTTCGTCGGCCTGCAGGCCGGCTCGACATTTACCGAGGACCCATCAGCTCCCAATCCGGCGAACCTGCTCGGCGGAGCCATCTACGGCGAATTCGACGTGGGGGCGGACCTGCTACCACGGCTTGCCGACGGCAGCGTCGAGAATGGCGTTTCGCCCATCGGCTTTACGACGCGGCTGCAGGCGGGAACCTATTCGCTCTGGTGGAGTCAGAACGGCGGGCCGACGACGACGACCTTGGACTTCCAGGTCGACGCGTTGCCGCCTGCCGGCACAATCGTTGCCGCGATCAACGCGGGCGGTCCTGCCCTAACGCAGGACGGCATAGCGTTCTCTGCCGACGTGAATTTCGACAACGGCCAAACGTTTGCGGATGGCAACGCCGGAAACGGCCAACAGCCCGTCTTCGACGGCACGGTGTATGAAACAGAACGCTACGGCGGCGCGGCGGGTTCGGATGCGCTGGAGTACTCGATCCCCGTTCTCTCAGGCGATTATGCCGTTGAACTCTACTTCGCAGAAATCTTCCTGCCCAACGGAGGCGGCACCGGTATCGGAAGCCGTGTCTTTGACGTGTTCATCGAAGGTCAGTTGGTGGTCGATGACCTCGACATCCTGGCTACCACCGGCGGCAACATCAATCAGCCGGTCGTCATCAACGTGCCGGGCACATTCTCACCTGATGACGATGCCGATACCGGGACGCTGGACATCGCGTTCGTTGGATCTGCCGACAATGCAAAGATCAGCGGTATCGTCGTTCGCGACGTGACGCCTCCTCCAGGCATCGTGGCGATCGCCAACGCGGGTGCTGTGGTCGAAAGCGGTGATCTAGGCGTGACGGCGCTCGCGTTCGCGTTGACCGGACCAACCGATCTCAACGGGCCTGTCGATCTCGCCTATCTGGTCAACGGCGTTGCCGCGACCGCACAGGTCACGTTCACGAATGGTGTTGCGAGCCTAACTGTCGATGTCGCAAACGACGATCTGGCAAACGGCACGGAAACCGTTTCGATTACTGAACTCGCTGTTACCAGCCCATCGGGTCTTGTGGCGAGCACGACGGCAAATGCGGCAGCCGGGACCGTCACCGAAGACGACTTTGCGCCAGTCGCTGTTGCAGATGCGGTGCAGACGGATCAGGATTCCCCGCTGGTATTTGCCGCCAGTACGCTGCTTACAAACGACACGGATGGCGACAACGTCGTTCCAACAGATCTCAGCGTCCTCAGTGTGGCTGGCGGCGGCGCCGGCGGACTGACAGCACAGGGCGGGACTGTGTCGCTTGCTGTCAACGGCGACGTCACGTACACGCCGGCTGCGGGCTTCAGCGGCGCTGACACGTTCGAATACACGGTGAGCGATCTTGCCGGGAACACCTCGACGGGAACCGTTTCCGTCACGGTCGACGCCCCGCCGGCGCAGGACGGCGCTGCGGTTCTGACCATCACAGCGGGCGGCGGCGACGTCCAGGACTCGAACTTCGGCAACAACTCATTCCAGATCTCCAATACCGGCAACAAGACGATTGCCCAGGTCGATATCGACGTCACGAACGCCTTGTTCCCCGACAGCGTGTTCGATCCGTTCGGTGTTGCAGGCGACACGGTCGGCAAGCAGCTCACGATCAACACGGATGGCGGTACGGGCGTCACGGCACCGTCTGGCGCATCATATATCGGAGCGGGCGGAACCGCCGGGTTCGAAGGCCTGAGACTGACCTTCGACGCCAACGTCAATGGCGGCTTTGAGAATGGGGAAACGGTCGGTTTCTCAGTCGACATGGACCCCAACTCCATCGCAGGAGCCGAAAAGAGCGTTCTGGATAGCGGCTCCAACCCGTTCTGGGACATCGGCGGCATCTCGGGTGCCGAGTTGATCGGGTCGTCCTTCACCGTCACATTCACCGATGGCACGACTGCGACCGGTCAGTTGCAGGGCGATAATTCACAGGCGGGCGCGCAGGGCATTGCCACGCAGGTCCCGGCTGCAAATCCGTCCTCCGTTTCGCTGAGCGTCAACGGATTGCCTGCCGGCGGTGCTGGCACCTATGACGCCACGGGTCCGACCGTTGTCATCGACGGTACGGCCGGCGAAACTGCCCGCGTCGTTCTGGCGAAGGGCTTCATCCAGCCCGTCAACAACAACTTCACCGGACCCTATGCCGCCCAGTTGGACGCTCAACTTGCCGCTCTTGCGGCGACCAGCTTCCCGGCGAACAACGCTGCTGAATTCCAAACGGTCGACGTGGTGCTGACGGGCGGGCCGCAGGACATCTCCTCGCTGTTCGATTTTTCCGGCGTGCCCATCTACGACTTCGCAGGGGAAGACGAACTCCCGCTTGGGTTTGTTGCCAGCATCATCGATACGGCGAACAACAACCTGCCGGTGGGCGCGGTTTCAGCACCGATCTATCTTCAGTACGCAGAGGCACCGACTGTCGCCATCAGCGATGCCGTAGTCGTCGAGAGCGGCGATGCGGGGACGACTGCGCTGGCGTTCGCGCTGCTGGGACCGCCTGACCTCAACGGTCCTGTCGATCTCGCCTTCATTCTGGACGGCGTTGCTTCGACCGCACAGGTTATCTTCACAAGCGGTGGTGCCAATCTTGTTGTTGATGTCGCCAATGACGATCTCGCCAACGGTCCTGAGAGCGTTTCGATAACCGACCTCACCGTGACGAGCCCAGCAGGCGTTTCGGCCGAACTTTCGGCAGATTCGGCAACAGGAACGGTGAATGAGGACGACTTCGCTCCGGTCGCCGTATCCGATACGGCTGAGACCGGCCTCGACCAAGCGGTCGTGATCCAGGCTAGCGAACTGCTTTCAAACGATAGCGATCAGGATAATCTCGCCAGCGAACTGTCGATTACAGGAGCAGGTGTCGACGGCGCCAACGGCGTGACTGCCCAAGGCGGCACGGTCAGTGTCGGCGTGGGCGGTGACGTCACCTACACGCCGGGCGCTGGCTTCACCGGACAGGATAGCTTCTCGTACACGGTCAGCGATGTCGGCGGCAACACGGCGACTGCGGTCGTCACAGTCGGCGTCGATGCGCCGCCTGCGCAGGACGGAGCCGCGGTTTTGACCGTCACGGCGGGCGGAGGCAACGTGCAGGATTCGAACTTCGGCAACAACTCGTTCCAGATCTCGAATACCGGCAACAAGACGATCGCCCAGGTCGACATCGACGTAACAAACGCCTTGTTCCCGGACAGCGTGTTCGATCCGTTCGGAATTGCCGGCGACACGCTTGGCAAGCCGCTCACGATCAACACGAACGGCGGCACGGGGGTCAATGCGCCTTCAAGCGCGTCGTATATCGGTGCCGGCGGCACGGCCGGGTTCGAGGGCTTGCGACTGACCTTCGATCAGAACGTCAGTGGCGGGTTTGAGACCGGCGAAACGCTCGGCTTCTCCGTCGACATGGACCCCAACTCCATCGCTGGTGCCGCCAAGAGCATCCTGGATTCCGGTGCAAGCCCGGCCTGGGACATTGGCGGCATCTCTGGTGCCGAACTGATTGGGTCATCCTTCACGGTCACCTTCACCGACGGCACGACTGCGACAGGCCAGCTTCAGGGCGATGACAGCCAGGCGGGTGCGCAGGGCATTGCCACGCAAGTCCCGGCTGCTTCACCTTCGGCCGTTTCGCTCAGCGTCAATGGCCTGGGTGAAGGAGGCGTGGGCAGCTACAATCAGTCCGGGCCCACCGTCATCATCGATGGTACGGCTGGCGAGACGGCGCGCGTCGTCCTCGCCAAGGGCTTCATACAGCCCGAAGACAACAACTTCACCGGTCCATATGCGGCTCAACTCGATGCCCAGCTAGCAGCCCTTGCCGCAAGCGACTTCCCAGCCAACAACGCAGTTGAATTCCAGACAGTCGACGTCGTGCTGACGGGTGGACCGCAGAACATTTCCTCACTGTTCGATTTCTCCGGCGTACCAATCTACAACTTTGCAGGAGAGGATGAGCTGCCGCTTGGCTTTGTCGCGAGCATCATCGACACGGCAAACAACGACCTGCCCGTCGGTGCGGTGTCATCGCCCATCTATCTGCAGTACGAGGCGCTGCCACCTGGCCAGATCGTCGTCGGTCTCAACGAGCTTGAAAACCTCGATCTGGCTGGCGGTTACGAGGTGCAGAACTATGCGCCCGCATCCGGTGGCGCGCTGATCCGCGGAACCAATTTCTCCGCACCAGGCACGGCGACAGGAACGTTCACAGGCGCGGATGGGGTCTACGATCTCGATGTGCGCTACTTCAACGAGAACGACGGCGTGTCGCAGTGGCAGTTGCTGGTCAACGGAATTGCGGTCGATAGCTGGAACGGTGCGGGCGGAAGCAACGCCTTCGTCAACCGGGTCACGACGGTTTCCCTGGACACAGGCGATACCATCCAGGTCAGCGGTCTCATCAATGCTGGCGAGTTTGCCCGGGTTGACAGCCTCACAGTCACAGCGTCTGACGGCCCTCCGCCGCCATCCGGTCCCATCATTGCGGTCGGAGTCACAGAAGCTGAGTCGCTGTCCCTGGCCGGTGGATATCAGGTCAACCAATACGCGCCTGCGTCGGGTGGCGAAATCATCCGCGGCACCAACTTCAATTCGCCCGGCACGGCGACCGGCACATTCGATGGCGCTGACGGCGATTACACGCTGACGGTGCGCTACTTCAACGAGCCCGATGGCGTCTCGCAGTACGCGCTTCTCGTCAATGGTGTCGTTGTCGATACGTGGAACGGGGCTGGCGGAAGCGATGCCTTCGTCAACCGCGATATTGCGCTCAGCCTGGAAGACGGTGATATCATTCAGGTCAGTGGCCAGATCAACGCAGGCGAGTTTGCGCGCATCGATACTCTGACGCTCACCAGCGACGGTCCGCCACCGCAAAACGTTGCGCCGGTTGCCGATGACGACACGGCTATCACAACCGAGGACTCGGCTGTCTCGATCAATGTGCTCAACGGCGATATCGACAGCGACGGCACGATCACCGGCATCACGCAGATCAACGGTCAGGCCGCAAGCGTGGGCGTGGCGGTGACACTAGCCAGCGGAGCGACCGCGACGCTGCTTGCCAACGGTCAGATCAGCTATGACCCGAACGGCCAGTTCGAAGCGCTCAACACCGGCCAAAGCACCACAGACGGGTTCAGCTACACCATAGTAGACGACGATGGCGCCACCGACGTGGGCGATGTCACCGTCACCGTCAATGGCGTGACCGACGTGCCCGGCAACCAGGACCCGGTCGTGACCGGTCCCGTGACCGCGACATTCTCGGAAGACGATTCAGTTGCGACCGTCAATCTTCTGGCGGGGGCCTCCGATCCCGACGTGGGCGATACCGTGTCGGTATCAGGCCTGTCGCTGGTCAGCGGCAATGCCGCTGGGATTTCCGCGTCCGGCAACGTGCTGAACGTCAACCCCGACGCCTACGACGCGCTCAACGCCGGCCAGAGTGCCGTTGTCACCTACTCCTACAATGTCATCGACGGCAATGGCGGCACGGTCTCACAGACCGCAACCGTCACCATCAACGGTGTGACGGATGGGCCTGCCGGTCCCGGAGAGATCGTCGTCGGCCTTAACGAAGCCGAAGACCTGATCCTGTCGGGCGGCTATGAGGTCAACTCGTACGCTCCGGCCTCGGGCGGCGAACTCATCCGCGGCACGAACTTCTCGGGACCGGGCACGGCAACAGGCACGTTCTCGGGTGCCTCCGGCGTCTATGACATCGACGTCAGCTACTTCAACGAGGACGACGGCGTCGCACAGTGGCAGCTTCTCGTCGATGGCATCGTGGTCGATAGCTGGAGCGGAACCGGCGGCAACAACTCCTTCGTCAATCGCGTAGCGACGGTCAGCCTCGATGATGGCGACACCATCCAGATCACGGGGCGCATCAACAACGGCGAGTTCGCCCGTGTGGACAGCCTGACGGTGACGGCGTCCGACGGACCGCCTCCGCCGAGCGGGCCCATCATCGGTATTGGCGTCACAGAAGCCGAGACGTTGTCTCTGGCTGGCGGCTATCAGGTTAACCAGTATGCTCCGGCATCAGGCGGCGAGATCATTCGCGGCACGAACTACGGCGGACCGGGCACGGCGACTGGCACGTTCGATGGTGCGAGCGGGGCCTACAATCTCGCCGTGAAGTACTTCAACGAACCCGACGGCGTCTCGCAGTATTCCCTGGCGGTCAATGGCGTTGTCGTCGATAGCTGGAGCGGAACTGGCGGTAACGACAGCTTTGTCACTCGCGACATCGCGCTTAATCTGACCGATGGAGACACCATTCAGGTTCGCGGTCAGATCAACGCCGGAGAATTTGCACGCATCGACACACTCGAACTCTCGCCGGAGACACCACCGTCAAGCGGACTGGATGCCGGCGAATTCGATCTGTTCGCCATGGCGGGCCAGTCGAACGGCGAGCGCTTCTTCTTCCGCGAAACGGGCGATAACTCCCCCGGCGACCTGGCTGAAGTCGTGTTTGAAGATGCCGTCTCAGCCGCACTCGACGGTCCGGTTGACCTGATCGATGCGGCAACGGGTGGCAGTGCCTCAAACGAAAGCCTCGCCAACTTCAAGTTCTGGTGGAACCTGACGACGGATGCGCCCGGCCCGACGTTGATCGACTCCGTTGCTGCAATCGATGCAGCCATTTCCGGCGGCAAGGATCTCGACGGCATTATCTGGGCACACGGAGAGGCCGATGCGGCAGCGATTGCGGATGATTTCTCCAATCTCACGGAGATCGTCGACAACTACACGGCTGCGACGACGGCGGTGTTTGAGTACTTCTGGTCGGAGTATGGCTCAGATGTACCGATCTTCATCCAGGAGCTTGGCCAGTTCCCCGAAGGCCCCGGCACGTCGCTTGGCGGACCAGCAGGTGCGCTTGATGCCATCCGCGACGCGCAGGCCGATCTCGTGGCAGATCTGCCCAACGTCTACTTCGGTGCCTCCACGCAGGGCGTGCCGCAGTTCGACGATCTGCACTTCTCGAACGAAGGTTATGGCGTGATCGCTGAAGATCTGGCCTCGTCAGTCGTCAACCTGCTGGTCAACGGCGACCAGATCATCGCGTAAGGCAGGCGCGCGATAAGCGCGGCAGACAGCACAAAGGGGCGCTTTTCAAGCGCCCCTTTTTTTGTGTTTGCAATGATATCGAGGCAGCCAGCGCTAGTTGACCGCTGCGGACTTTTTCGACTTCCCGAACTTCGCTTTTTCCGAGCCCTGCTGCTTGGCAGCTTTCAGCCGTTCGCTGACGCGGGCAAACGATTTGATCGGAGCGCGAGGCTTGCCGGAGCGTTCGCCGATTTCGCGGTCCTGGTCCTCCAAAAACGCGCGGGCCGGTTCATCGCCTTCCAACCCATCCAATTCGTCGCCGGGGACTTTGCGGTTCGAAGTCTGCGAGCCGTCCTCGTAGATGACATCAAACAGAACGAATTCGGCCTTGGTTGTCGGTTTTCTGCGAGCCATGATTTTACCTTTCTGCTACGCGGCGGACATCGATGAGCTATGCCTCCGGGTTGCTGGCGCGCGAATGGCACTTCGCCTGTACCGCGCGATAAGCCCAAGGCTGTCCGTCCTTACCGGATGTTGTTGTGCCGTACCGGCCGCTCCGCCGGCCGTTCGGGCTGCGGCGGAGCGGCCGGTACGGAAAGTTTTAAAGATCAGGCCACGGTTTCAGGACGTGCCGTCCTCTGGCGTGGCTTGCGTCGCGTGTTGCGATCTCCAGCGGGCCGACCTGCGTCCGAGCGGGCCGCATCCTTGCGCTTTGGCCGCTGCTGGCCTGACGCCTCGGAACGACGGCCACCGGTCCGGTGTCCTTCACCTTCGCGTTTAGGCTCGCTGCTGCGCTGGCTGCGTGGGGCTGCCATGAAGCCAACATCGGCGATGGTCTTGGCTCGGTCGCCGCCGTTGGCGCGGGATGCTCCAGTTGCTGCATCACTACGCGGCTCTGCCGGGTTCCACTGCGAGCGGGCCGGTCTCTGGGCAGCTTCGGCATTTACCGGAGTGCGAATCGTCTCTCCGTTGCGGGCGCCAGGAGCATTCGTGCGGCGGCGGTCGTTTCCGTTACCGGCTTCCGCGCGGTTGCGTCCTCCACCGCCACGAGACGTGGATCGATTGCCACCCCGCGCACCGTTGCGTGCGCGATCAGGTGTGCTCGTTCCCGCGGCGTCCTCGGCCAGCGCATTGTCGTGACGCCGGTCTTCGCTGGGGATGGTCTGACGGGTCAACCGTTCAATGGCGCGCAGCAAGTCTCGCTCGGCGTTGTCGCACAGCGAGATGGCGCTGCCAGATGCGCCTGCTCGTGCCGTGCGGCCGATGCGGTGGACGTAGGCCTCGGGCACTTCGGGCAGCTCGAAGTTGATCACGTGCGAGACCTGATCGACGTCGATACCGCGGGCGGCGATATCTGTTGCAACGAGGACGCTGATTTTCGCGCGGCGGAAGGCATCGAGAGCGTCTTCGCGCTGGCGCTGGCTCTTGTTGCCGTGGATCGCAGCAACCTCGATCCCAGCAGCGGTCAGGTGCTTTGCGACGCGGTCGGCCCCGCGCTTCGTGCGGGTAAACACTAGCGTGCGCGACATAGCTTCATCGGCCAGCAGTTCGGCAAGCAGCGCCCGCTTCTTACGAGCTTCGACATGGATAACGCGCTGATCGATGCGATCGGCGGTTGCTGAAACCGGCGTAACGGCGACGGTGACGGGATCGCGCAGGAATTCGCCTGCGAGCTTTCTGATCTCGCCCGGCATGGTAGCCGAGAAGAACAGCGTCTGGCGGCGCATCGAGAGACCCGAAACAATCTGCCGTATAGGTTTAACGAAACCCATGTCGAGCATCTGGTCGGCTTCATCGAGCACCAGGATCTCCGTGCCCTGAAGGTTGGCAACGCGCTCGCCGATGTGATCGAGCAGGCGGCCCGGCGTCGCGATCAGGATATCGACGCCTGAAGACAGCGCGCGGATCTGAGGGCGATGGCCGACACCGCCGAAGACAGTGGTGACGGAGAGTTGCATGTGGCGACCGTAGACCCGGAAACTGTCGGCGATCTGACTTGCCAGTTCGCGCGTGGGAGACAGCACAAGTGCGCGGCAACCCTTACGGGGTGCCGGCTTGCGGTCGGCTGCCAGCCGGTGAAGGATCGGCAGCGCGAAAGCAGCCGTTTTGCCGGTGCCGGTCTGGGCGATGCCCAGCATGTCCGATCCGGTCAGCACGGCGGGAATGGCCTGTGCCTGGATCGGGGTTGGCTGCGTGTAGCCTTCGGCTTCGAGCGCCTTGAGAAGTGGGGCTGCGAGGCCGAGTTCGGTAAATGTTGTCACAGAAAAACTTTCTAACGGGCCGGGGCCTGCGGAATCGCCTCGGCTCGCGGCCGAGCGCGTGCGCAAGCACGGCTCTTCTAGGAGACGCGCCCCGCGTGGCCTGGGCTGTCAATGTCGGGATGATCGAGGCGCTCAACAGGGGGACGAATAGGGCGAAAAATGGGTCTGAGACCCAAAAACTTGCGCCGGAACATATCCCTTCACGCGGCTGGAGCGCCGAGACTCGCTCTTTTGCGAGCGGTGAACGCTATGTGGCATGTTGCGATGCACAAGTCAATGAGAGGCGTTCGCTTACGGG
>CAYGRH010000082.1:0-10890 GCA_964352165.1 uncultured Hyphomicrobiaceae bacterium
GCGGCTCCTTAGCAGACATAAGCGAGAACCTGCCCGACGAGCCAGCAACGCAGGAGGCAGGCAACACGAAATACCGGGCATCTGACCACGCCCGTTGGGTCGCAACATCCAAACGGGCCCGCTTCAACACCGGCGTTCGCAAGGCAGCGTCCTGGATGATCTCGATATTTACCGGGGTCTTTATTTTCGCCGTTGTCGCGCTCATCGTGCTCGGTCCGCCCAAGGACTACGACAAGATCATCGAATGGCCATCGAAGACAATCGCGTTGTCATCGACCGACATGACGCCGAACCTGACCACGCGGACGGCATCGGACCTGGAAACGCGCAGCGTCAAGATTCACCAGTTCCGACTGTCGCAGGATGAGCCGGTGGGCGCGTCTTTCGATCAGGGCAGATAACCCTTGTCGAGATCCATCGATTGGCGCTCTATCACCTTTCCTGAGGCTTCGACCCGCGCAACCGACCAAGACAGGTGCGTGCCCGCCTCCTCGCTCGACGTCGATTTGATCTGCGCGCGAAGATGACTGCCGGGCTCCAGCGTCATGGGGGCAGTCATCGGAAAATAAAGCTGCTCCCAGTGCGTCTCCGCAGCCCCGGGCGCTGTCGACAGATTGATCGGCCCACCAAGCCCCGCCTCCCACCAGACGCATAACCCCGATACTTCCACCCGGTCGGCAGCCGTCCAAAGGGCCTCTCCCTTGCGAAACGACTTTGCCGACATCATCAGATCGACGTCGTCCCACACCTGACCCGCCGGATCGAGAAGCTCATCACGTTGCAGCGTGCGCACATAGACGTTGTTGAGGCTCATCGCCTTGGCCGTCTTGAAGTCCAGCCCGTAGCCCACATCATCCCACGCGCTCAGTTCGCGATGCAGCCTGTCACTCACGACCGGTGAGACGAACTGCCTGATGCGTTCTGGAATGACTTTGCCGCCGGGTTTCAAGAACCTTTGACGCGCGTCGTTCAGAGTTTCAATGATGTTTTCTTCGAGCGCATAATTGCCGAGCGTTTCAGACACGATCAGATCGACCTGCGGAGGATCGACCATCTCGGTTGAATGACACGCCATCAGATGGCAGTTGCGCGCCTTGTTGCGCGCGATCATTTCCTGCGCAACGCCGGCAACCGCAGCGCTCTCATACAAGAACACCTCGCGCGCACCCAGCTTCGCCGCCATCAGTCCGATAAGACCGGTTCCAGCCCCAATGTCCGCGACGATCGTTTCGCCAGGAACAATTGCCACCCGCATCGCTTCGTAGAAAGCCGCGTTGCGGGCGCGGTCCGCGATCAGCGTGCGGTGATATTCAATGCGCATAAGTGGTCCTGCTTCAGATCTTCAAGTGCGGACGGCGCACTTCATAGAGCGTCAATGCCGTCGCAACCGCCAGATTGAGGGAATCGAGTTTGCCCGCCATCGGAATTTTCACTTTCCTGCTGCACGTATCCGTCAACGCTTTTGACAGCCCCGGCCCCTCGCTGCCCATCACAACGAGAACAGGTTCGCGCCATTCACCGGCCCGGAAATCCTCCGCTCCCGAAAGATGCAGGCCAAGCACGTCGCCCGTCCAGCCTGCACACCACGCGAGGTAGTCTTCCTGCGTCATGTGCACCAGCGGCACCGAAAAAATAGACCCCATACTGGCGCGCACACATTCGCGCGAATACGCATCGCAGCAAGTTCCAATCAGCACGATCCCCGCGACGCCTACGGCATCCGCCGTCCGGATAATCGTGCCCAGGTTGCCGGGATCGCGGATCTCTTCCAGAGCAAGCCACGTCGCAGTCTTCGCAACGCGATCGGCATGAGGGGCATCGAGCCAGCGCTGCTTGAACACGCCGATCAGCGACTGCGGGTTATCCTTCGCTGCGATCTTCGCAAGCACAGCTTCACTCACCGGCAGACAATTCGCACCCGCCGCCTCTGCCGAAGCAATCAGGCCGCGTGCAACGCCACCGTCAGCTCTCCGCTCCCGCTCATTGGAAGTGCCAGACTGCGCCGCCTGCCCCGGCGTGCTGAGATAAACGAGCGTCTCAGGCGACCAACCTTCATCGCGCGCCGTCACCAGGAGCGACGTGCCTTCGGCGACAAACAATCCGGTTTCCTTGCGCGTCTTTCGCATCTCAAGCGCGCGAATAGCCTTGATGCGTTCGTTCTGCAGGCTGGTGATCACCGATGGCTCAGGATTGTGTGTAGGTGTCACCAGTGACCTGTTGCCGCCACCGGATCGCCGAGGCGACCCAGGAGATCCTGAAGACCGCGAAGGCGTCCGCCCGGAGTTCTTGTCGCGCGGAGGCTTGCCCATCGGATCAGCGCACCCACCGCACGAACAATGACGTCGGTACGCGATAGCCTCCGGCGTTCGGACGCAACGCCAATTCGCCGACCTGCCAGGAAGCTGGGTTGCTCGCCCCATCGACCTTCGCGTCTTCCAGCGTCTGCTGCGTGAGTTGCGAAAACGACACCACTGATGCGCGGATGGCATAGGCGGTCAAAATCAAACCCGCCGGTCCCTTTGGCACAACCAGTCGCGCGCAATCGTCCAGAAGCTTCGGCAGATCGGTAAACAGATCCCACGTCTCGTTCTTGGGTCCGCGCCCGAACTTCGGCGGATCGACCAGGATCATGTGATAAGTGCGTTCGCGCCTGACCTCTCGCGCAACATACTTAGAAGCGTCATCGAGAATCCATCGCACCGGCTTGTCTTCGAGACCTGACGCAGTCTGGTTTTCACGCCCCCACTGGATCGCTTTTTTCGAAGCATCCACATGCGTGACTTCCGCACCGGCGGCTGCCGCAATCAGCGAAGCAGCACCCGTATAGCCGAAAAGATTGAGAACCCGCGGCCGCTCGTTTGTCACCCGGGCAAGCTGACCGGTCATCCAGCGCCAGTGCGCAAGCTGCTCGGGAAACAGCCCGACATGCCAAAGCCCCTGCAGTCGGCACAGCATATCGACGCCGTCGACCTTGACGGGCCATGACGGCGGCACAGGCCGATCAATCCGCCAGCGCCCCTTTTCCTCGTCCTCGCCTGAGGCTGAAAACACCGCATGCGCATCTTGCCACTTCGCCACGCCAAGTCCGCGCCTCCATAACGCCTGCGGCTCCGGCCGATCGACGATAACCTCTCCAAATCTCTCCAGCTTGCGCCCCTCACCGCTGTCGATGAGTTCATACCCCTCCCAGCCGCGCGTCTCGACCACATCGATCTGGCGCAACAGGTCCATCTCCGGCATGGCATCGGATTGGTGTTCGTCAGAACCGTTGGATTGAGTAGCTGGCATATGCGGATTGGTTCGCGGACTGTGGAAGATCGGGATCACGCAAGGCGTCGGCAATGCCGATACCACGAACTGTGCAGCTCGTCACAATGAGCACACCCACAATGTCAATGCGGCGACGTTGCTTCGCCGCAACGGCTCAGAAAATTTGCCCCAACTTTCGCCGATTTGGAACGACTGATCTGCCTTCAACATTGAAGATGACACCGAACATCCTCATGATTCCAGTCATCAAACAAACTGATTCGAATTTGGAGAACGAATATGCGCGCCGCTCTGTCATCGGCTATCGCCGGGTTCCTCGTGCTTGCTTCAAGCTCTGTCGCATTCGCCGACGAAACCAGCATGGCCACCATGCATGACTGGCGGGCCGAACGCGGCATTACCTGCCATGCCGATCACTTCCATTCCGGCTCCGGCGAAGGCCCGACCAAGGCAGCCGCCAGAAAGGCTGCGATCACCTACTGGCAGGAATTCACGGCATTCGAGTATGGCACCGACTGGGCCTACTTCCGCTATGCCGGCAGCAAGGCCATCGGCTATTCCAGAACGTCCAACGGCTGGAGCGCGACCGTCGAGGCCCGTCCTTGCAACTTCAAGCGCAAGTCACGGTAACGGAAACAAATCCGACCCCGACACGCTCGACGCAACAAACAACGCCCTCCGCGACTGATCGTTGCGAAGGGCTTTTTCCGTTGGATCGTGAACACGCGCTAGTCGATGTCCTCGACGACAATAGAGTCGCTGCCGGAAATCCGCTGCGCGAGTGCTGCTTCGATAAACCGGTCGATATCGCCATCGAGCACACCGGACGTATCGCTCGTCTGCGCCCCGGTGCGGAGATCCTTCACCATCTGATAGGGCTGCAAGACATACGAGCGGATCTGATGCCCCCAGCCGATCTCGGTTTTGGTCGCAGCCTCCGCGTTGGCCTTTTCTTCGCGCTTTTGCAGTTCCAATTCGTACAGCCGCGATTTCAGCATCGCCCAGGCGATCTCACGGTTCTTGATCTGCGAGCGCTCCTGCTGGCTGGCGACCGCAATGTTCGTTGGAATGTGCGTAATGCGAACAGCCGAGTCGGTCGTGTTGACGTGCTGCCCGCCTGCACCCGACGCCCGGTAGGTATCGATGCGGCATTCGCTCTCGTTGATCTGTATATCGATGTCATCGTCGATGACGGGATAAACCCAGACGCTGGCAAAGCTCGTATGACGCCGCGCGTTTGAATCGTATGGCGAGATCCGCACCAGCCGGTGCACGCCCGATTCCGTCTTCAGCCAGCCGTAGGCCTTATCACCCTTGATCTCAAGCGTGGCCGATTTGATGCCGGCTTCTTCGCCCGCGCTCTCTTCGATCACGCGAACCTTGTAACCAGATGCCTCAGCCCAGCGCGAATACATCCGCGCCAACATCTGAGCCCAGTCCTGGCTTTCCGTTCCGCCTGCACCTGCGTGAACCTCGACATAGCTGTCATTACCGTCAGCTTCACCGGAAAGAAGCGCTTCGACAGAACGCCGCTGTGCTTCTTCTTCAAGCTTCTTCAAGCCCGCCTCGCCCTCGGTCACTGAGGCTGGATCCTTCTCCATCTCCCCGAGTTCGATCAGCGTCACGCAGTCATCGAGATCGCGCTCGAGGGACTTGTAGCTGGAAATAGCCGAATCTAGCGACTGGCGCTCACGCATCACCTTCTTGGCTTCGCGAGTATCTTCCCAGAGCGATGGGTCCTCGGCACGCTTGTTCAGATCTTCGAGCCGGTCTTCAGCGGTATCCCAGTCAAAGATGCCTCCTCAGGAGGGCAAGTGCCTCCTTGATGGAATCGACGTTCTTTTGCGCTTCAGCGCGCATGGTGTGGCCTCTCAGATTCGAATTTTTGGTGATTTAACCGTGATATAGGATGCGTTGCAGGGGCTGTAAACCGAACCGCGGCAATCGGTTAATCGCCAGGGCGAATAACCCAACTCGCGCCAGGGCTCACTCAGATCGCCCCTACCAAACGCCGCCACCTCGTCCGCCAGAGCCAAACCCTCCGGAGGGGCGGCCGCCCGGCGAATAGGCATCGCCCGACGAGCCCGACGGATCGGTGTCGGACAATCCGATGACCGAATAGGCGTCATCAGGCGCTTCGTACGGCTTGAAAGCTTCGACGATGGCGTTGCCACCCTCACCCGAGGCTCTCAGTCCGGTAGCAAGATCGACCCGCACCAGCTTGATGCCGGGCGGCACCCGGAACGGCGTAGCAGGCTTGTCCTTCAAAGCCAGTTCCATGAAGTCGCCAAAGATGGGCGCGGCAAGCTGGCCGCCAGTACTGCCTTTGCCCATCGGCTTTGGCGTATCAAACCCGACATAAACCCCAACAACGAGGTCTGGCGAATAGCCCATGAACCAGGCGTCTTTTTCCTCGTTCGTCGTTCCCGTCTTGCCGGCAAGCGGCTTGCCCAACTTCTTGAGCACGGTAGCCGTGCCCCGCTGCACAACACCCTCAAGGATCGACGTCGTCTGATAGGCCGTGTGAGGGTCGATGACCTGCTGGCGACCATCTGGAATTTCAGGCTCTTCCTGACCGTTCCAGGTCTCCGCCTTACATCCCGAGCATGGCCTGTCGTCATGACGCCAAACCGTCCGCCCCCAGCGGTCCTGGATCCGGTCAATTAGCGTCGGGTAGACCTTCTTACCGCCGTTCGCCAGCATCGAGTAGGCCGTGGCCATGCGCAACAGCGTCGTCTCTCCGGCACCAAGTGACATCGACAAGACCGGCAGCAGATCATCGTAGACGCCAAACCGGCGAGCATATTCGGTGATCAGCGGCATGCCCATGTCCTGAGCCAGCCGCACGGTCATCTGGTTACGGGATTTCTCGATACCGATGCGAAGCGTCGTTGGCCCGTAAGACCGCTCCTTATTGTAGTTTTCAGGCTTCCAGACTTCCTGGCCTGGGCCTTGTTCGATCTCGATAGGTGCATCAAGAACGATGCTGGTCGGCTTGTAGCCGTTATCGAGGGCTGCGGCGTAAACCAGCGGCTTGAACGATGAGCCAGGTTGCCTGCGCGCCTGGATCGCCCGGTCAAACTGGCTGATGCTAAATGAGAAACCGCCAACGACGGCAAGCACACGGCCGGTATGCGGGTCCATGGCAATGAGACCGCCACCGACTTCGGGGATCTGCATCAACGACCACGCGCCGGCAAGATTGTCTGCGTCCTTGGGCGCAACAAACACGACATCGCCGAGAGCCAGTACGTCGTTCACACCCTTCGGCGCCTTACCGTCAGAGTGGTTCTTCGCCCATTTAACTTCTTCAAATGTCAGCTCAACGGCTTCGCGAGCCTTTTGCAGCTTGCCGCTTTGCAGTGTTTCCGGCCTCAGTCCGACAATGGCCTTCTTCGCACTCGTCTCCAGCACGACGCCGAGCCGCCACGGTTCCAGGTCGTTAGGTGACTTGACGTCATCAAGCGCGGCACCCCAGTCGCCAGCTATGTCGATCTTCTCGAACGGCCCTCGCCACCCCTTGCGCCGGTCGTATTTCACCAGCCCATCTATCAGAGCGCGTCGCGCGTATTTCTGAAGTTCCGGATCGAGTGTCGTACGCACCGACATTCCGCCGCCGTAAAGCTTTTCCTCGCCGTATTGGGCCAGAAGAGCACGCCGGACTTCCTCGGCGAAAAACTCGGCTGCGAAAATGTGCGCTCCGAACGGCCTCAGATTGACCTGCAAAGGCTTAGCGCGGGCCTCATCGGCCTGCTCCTTGGTGATGTATCCGTTCTCATACATCTGGCCGATAATCCAGTTGCGCCGCTCGGTTGCCTTCTCTGTGTGCCGGAATGGATGATAGTTGTTCGGTGCCTTTGGCAACGCGGCAAGATAGGCTGCCTCTTCGATCGTCAGATCCTTCAGCTCTTTATTGAAGTAGTTCAGGCTGGCAGCCGCCACCCCGTAAGAGCCGATACCGAGATAAATCTCGTTGAGATAAAGCTCGAGGATTTTTTCCTTTGGAAACGTCCGCTCGATGCGGATTGCGAGGATCGCTTCCTTGAGCTTTCGGTCGATGGTTCGATCGCTTGTCAGCAGGAAGTTCTTCGCCACCTGTTGGGTGATGGTCGACGCGCCTTCCGTGCGTCGCGATACACCGCGCACTTTGGCCTCGACAAGCTTGTAGACGGCGCGCGCGATACCCTGGAAATCAAGTCCGCCGTGCTCGAAAAAGCGCTTGTCCTCCGCTGACACGACAGCCGCGATCAGGACCTTCGGCACAGTATTGATTGGCACGAAGATCCGGCGCTCTCGCGCATACTCAGCGATCAGCGCACCATCGTGCGCGTGAATGCGCGTCATCACGGGCGGCTCGTACTTCGCAAGCGACTCGTAGTCGGGCAGGTCTTCGGAAACGCGCAGCAGGAGATATCCGGCCGCAGCCGATCCCACCAGGAACAGCACGACGCCGGCAGCAAACCCAAAGCCCAGAAAGTTCAGAAGCAGGCTCTTCCGCCGCTTCTTTTTCTTCTTCTTTGGAGCAGGTGGTAAAATTGAAGGCGCTCTCATCAGCCCCATGCCTGTTGGCCAAAACCAGTTACTGCGGAACTCGACCGCAACGAGGATCGTGTATCGCGGCAAGTTTGCACCGCAGCAATCCGGGGTGCCAGCCCGAAGTTGGCCCCGCAATGTGGCATCACGTCGTCAGCCTTGCGGCCCGTTCGCTGAAAACAGCATCTTCGAAGCCTTCAGAGCAGCACTCTCGAATAATCGGTTCGCGTTAGCATCCATGACACCATGACGTGCCAATATGAACACCTCGTTTGCAAAACGCAGTGTTTCGCCAAAAAGGAGCAATGGTGCAACCAGCCCCGAACGCAACTCCATCGAGGGGAATATTCCTGCAAATCCCGGTACTTCTCCCAAAAATTAGCAGGTAAAACGCACACTCCGAATGGTTAACACCGTTAACCTCGATTTCCTAGTGGCGGCGAAGCGGACATTTCAGCCAATCCCATCACTGTTGACGCATCTAGCAGACAACACCCGAACCCGGCTTGCAACTTCCCCTGGCAGGTAGGAGAGCCCCATCACACTTTAAGCAAAAATGGCCTCACCTGGCCCGCGCACTACGCTGCGCAAAATAACTGTCGACCGCCGCCCCGATCCTCTCGCTCACGCGCAGTTGCCAGTCGGCCGTCAGCATCATCTTCTCGTCCTTGAGATTGCTCAGATAGCCCAACTCGACCAGCACGGAAGGTGTCTTCGTCTGCTTCAACACTTTAAAGGCCGCTGATCTCTTTGGTGCACGCGAAAGTTTAATGGACTTCTGCAGGCCAGAAACAAGTACGTTGGAAAAATCCGTCGAGAAGTTCGCGGTCTCTCGCTTCATCAAGTCTATAAGAATGTTGTTGACCTCTTCTGCCTGCTCTTTCACTTCCGAACTAAGGCCTGCGACGAGGTCTGAATTGTTCTCTTTTTCTGCCATCAAACGCGCCTGCTCGTCTGAAGCCCGTTCGGACAATGTGTAAACGGTGGCCCCTCGAACATTCTGGGTAAATGCAGATTCAGCGATCGCATCGGCATGCAGCGAAATGAACAGATCGGCATTGCGCTCGCGCGAAAACTTGAGCCGTTTATCCAGCGAGACGAAAACGTCCTTTCGCCGCGTCATGTGCACGTCATAGCGTCCCCTCGCCTTGAGATTGCGCTCCAGCTTCAGCGCAACAGATAAGACGAGCGTCTTCTCGTTGACGTTGTTCGGGCTGATGGTCCCCGGATCAATGCCGCCATGCCCCGGATCGATAACGATTACGGGCCGTGAACCTGCACGAGCAGTTTCGACATCTGGCTCTTCGGAATCTTTGCGCCGCTCCTCGCTTTGCGCATCACGCGCCGCCCCTGTTCCGCCCCCAAAAGTCCCCTGATCCGTTCCTTCAAGCGACAGGATCAGCTCAACACCGCCGCCCTGAGCGACGTTCACCATTTCAGCGCCCGATATCAGCACCGGGCCGCTCACGTCGATGACGATGCGCCCTTTTCCCTCAGCAAACAGGCCGTAACGAAAGGCCGTTACTAAGCCCTGCCGCTTGCGGCCCGCATTTTTCGGCAGTTGGAACCCGACATCGGGAAGGTCGAGAATGACCCGGTAGGGGTTTGCCAGCGTGTAGACTTCCACGGGCACGCCACGGCTCAATCGCAAGGTGAATTTGGCTTTGTCACTCTCGTCTACGACGTCTGCATGAGTAGCAACAGTACCGTCGTCGGACCTTTTGACACCACCCGCCGCGGCCTGAGCCACCTGAAAAACCCGGTCCCCACCGAAAAACTCGCTGCGATGACCTGCCGCCTGCCCCGCAAGAGCCGCATCGCTGCCAGATACGATAAGCAGAAGACTGAAAGTCAGCACAAACGCCAACATCGGCGCACACTTGACCAGCCGCGAACTTGCCAGCCGCTCCAATTCGCCGGTGCCCCATCCAGGTGTAGCCGAAGGGTTGCAGCGATGAAGTAACGCAACCAACCAGCCGGTAGTCACAGAATCCACCCCGCCCGCAAAGCGAACCAACCACGCAAGACACGGTTGCTGCATCAATCTCAGCGAGCATGAATGTATATGCAGCAAGTTCTTTTATCCTGCCAGAAAGACAGCCAAAGCCCGCATGCCGCCGCATCGCCAGAGCGAACACCATCAACGGCCAACCAATTGAAATGCCGACCGATAAACCGGCATTGACCGCTCTCGGCCTCAGCGGATCGTCACAAATCGCCCCAACGATTAACGAAGTTTTTGCAGCTTAACCAGACAATGAGCCTCGTCGCGCAGTCGGGAAGGCAACCAGTGTTGCGTTCTTGCTTGCGCGATTCACCGCGACCTCCTAACAATACGGTTAGGCATGGGAAGGTCCCCGGCCCCACGATCATGACGGGTTGCCTGCTCAAACAGCTCCCGTTTGCGGCTGGTCAGGAGAGCGTGACGCGCTCCCGGTCGCATCAGTTCGGCAAATTTGCCTTGGGACCGCCCTTCATCATGCCTGCTGACGCGTTATGACCGTTGTCGAACAAGCAACGTCGGACCGCGGCGCAGATGGCAAAGCCTCCATGACAGGTGGCATCCCCGTCAAAATGCGCACGCAAGAAGACGCTGGCAACGGATATGGCGTTCGGACCGGACAGCCAAAACACCCTCCGCGCACTCCGCGAAGCGCTTTTGACATTCGGACCAGCTCATACTTCGGTTGGCTAAATCCATATTTCTTCGGACGGCAGCCGGCCAGATCGAAATTCCCGCGCACTTTGCGGTTCGATCCCAAACGGACACCAAATTTATGCGCATGGCATTCACACCTGTTCCTCGACTGCCCCGGCCTTTAGTGGCCGACGTCGAGGCACGCCCGGCCCGGAAGGCATCAAAGCCCCGGTCGGCGGTTCAGGTTTCCATGGCAGGCGCACCCCCACCCTATTCCCATCAATTCGCGCTTCCCAAGCGGAGCGCCTGCACACGGCGAACACGCCCCGATCATCCTCTGGCCAGGTTGGACAGCGGACCGCGAGGGCGCGCCGAGGAACCAATTCAATGGCAGACAACAACAAGATGCTTATCGATGCCACGCACCCTGAGGAAACTCGGGTCGTGGT
>CAYGRH010000083.1:0-5357 GCA_964352165.1 uncultured Hyphomicrobiaceae bacterium
GCAGGAGCGCGTGCAGCTTCTCATGGCGATGATTATCGCGGGAGATATCGCTGCAGAAGCGAAATCATCGGATGCCGGGGCGGCGAAAACGGCGCCAACCGACAAGCCGGGAGAAGCTGACGCGGGTGGGACCTCGAATGCAGATGCCTCACCAGCCGAGTCTGCGAAGGAAGAAACGAAGTCTGAGGCTGGTAGCAGCTCACAACCATCTGGGCAGGCTGGACAACCTGGGGCTTCGAACTGAAACAACGGCAGGGGACGGGAATGACGGTCAGACAATTGACGCTTTCCATAGCAGGGCGCGCCCTTCTGGCCGTTGGCGTTTGCGCGGGCCTTGCTGGCTGCTCCAGCGGACTTCCCAGCATACCAAAGATTTCCGATCTCAACCCGTTTGCCGAAAAGCAGCAGCCACTACCTGGACGGCGCATCCCGGTTTTGGAAACGAAGAGCACGCAGATCGGTGAACTTGCTCCTGCCGATACACCGATCGTGCTGCCGGCACCGATTGCTAACGCCGACTGGTCTCAGCCCGGTGGGACGGCCAACAACTCTCCCGGTCACCTCGCTCTTGGAACGTCTCTGACCAAGACGTGGAGTGCGGATGCTGGTACGGGGTCGAGCAAGTCGGGCCGCGTGACGGCATCGCCGATCGTTTTTGACAACCGCGTCTTTACGCTCGATGCAGCCGGTAAGGTCAGTGCGTTTTCCATTAGCGGCGGTAACGCTATTTGGCGGACGTCCCTGGTGCCCGAGTCCGAACAACAAGCCGGCGGCTTTTTCGAACTTTCCAGTAGCGCAAGCGGCGGGTTTGGCGGCGGGCTTGCTGCTGACAACGGCCGGCTGTTCGGCGTCAGCGGATTTGGGCAAGTGGCGGCCATCGATCCGTCGAGTGGCAAAAAGCTGTGGGAAAAGAATCTCGGGACTCCGGTACGCGCGGCTCCGACAGCCAGCGGCGACCGGGTCTATGTGGTGAGCATCGAGGGGCGCTTTTATTGCCTTTCGGGGATAGACGGTAGCGAGATATGGGTTGCGCGCGGCATTCCGCAGACGGCCGGGCTCGTCATTAACGTCAGCCCCGCAGTCGACAACGGCGTGGTGATCGTTCCTTACCCTTCAGGTGACCTCATTGCCATCAATGCCGAGAACGGGCAGCCGATGTGGTCAGAAAACCTCGCTCGAGCGCGAGCTACTTCGCAGCTTGCTTCGCTGAGCGATGCAGCAAGTCCGGCCATCGATGGTGGGACTGCTTATGCCGTCGGTCACGGCGGGCGGATGGTCGCTACCACGGTGGCGACAGGTGAGCGGCTCTGGTCGGTCGATATTCCCGGCACGCAGACGCCGAGGGTGGCCGGCGATACGGTTTTCGTCGCCGATACGGACGGCCAGATGATTGCAATTGCGCGTGGAGACGGGCGCGTACGCTGGACGGTAAAATTGCCGGGTTCCAAGACGTGGTCTGGACCGACGCTGGCCGGCGGGTTGTTGTGGGTTGTTTCCGATAAGGGTGTGCTCGCAGGTATTGACCCGATTGCCGGACGTGTCGTCAGCCAGAAAGAGTTAGGCAGCCCGGTTTATGTGCCGCCGGTCGTTGCCCAGGGGCGGATGTTCGTTCTGACGGACAACGCCAATCTTGTGGCGCTAAACTAGCGGCAAGGTGTCGTTAGGCGATTTCTGCGAACCCGGTTTTTCGCAAGCAAATGGCTTGCCGGCGGCCTCTATCGAGATGTGGCCGGGCGGTCTATTGAGGACTCCTGGGCCTGCTCCCAGGCACCAACAGTGCAGCAAACAGCGGCTGAAAGTCGCTAACCACGTCGTCAATAGCTATATCTTCGTGCGGCCGTCTCAGGCATAAGCGCGATCTGGTTTTGCCTTGCGCCTTCGATTTTTCGAGCACTAGCGCTTATCTTTACATGTGAGCCGGTGTTTTCAGCGCTTTGCTGCCGCATCAACCCATTCAAGCCAAGTTTTCGTAGACTGACCTCATGTCCGAGTTACCCATCATCGCTATTGTCGGCCGCCCGAACGTCGGTAAGTCCACGCTTTTTAACCGGCTGACGGGGAGCCGTTCCGCGCTCGTGTCGGACATGCCGGGTTTGACCCGCGACCGAAGGGAAGGCGAGGCGGATATCGGCGGGCACAAGCTCACTATTTTCGACACGGCTGGACTTGAAGAAGCCTCCAGCGGCTCGATCCAGGCGAGAATGCGCGAGCAGACCGAAGTCGCGATCAAGGCGGCGGATCTTGTGCTGTTCGTGATTGATGCCAAGGACGGGCTGACGACGGCTGACAGGGAATTTGCCCGTGTTGTGCGCAACTCAGGCGTGCCGTCCATTCTCGTCGCCAACAAGTGCGAAGGCCGTGCGGGTCAGCAGGGTTTTTACGACGGCTATGAGTTGGGGCTTGGTTCTCCGGTTCCCATCTCGGCTGAGCATGGCGAGGGCATCGGCGATCTGGTCGATGATATGCTGGGGGCCGTCGGGCTCAAGGCCATAGTGCGCAAGCGGGCGAGGGGGCGAGGCAAGGATGAGGCGGCCGGTGACGGTGAGGCTGATGAAGCCGTCATCGACAACGAGGATCGTCGGCCAATTCGGCTTGCCATCGTCGGTCGTCCGAATGCGGGCAAGTCGACGCTTGTGAATGCGCTGCTGGGAGAAGAGCGCATGATCACCGGCCCTGAGCCAGGACTGACGCGGGATTCTGTGTCAGCCGACCTCACGGTTGCGGGCCGCCGCGTGCGGTTGTTCGATACGGCCGGACTGAGGCGCAAAGCGCGGATCGACGAATTGGCCGAGAAACTGTCGGCGAGCGACACGATCCGGGCCATTCGGTTTGCTGAAGTTGTGGTGCTGATGATCGATGCGGAGCGTGGGCTTGAGCATCAAGACCTGACAATTGCCGATATGGTGACGCAGGAAGGCCGCGCACTTGTTCTTGCTGTCAATAAATGGGATCTCGTCAGTGAGAAACAAAAGCTGTTGAAAGATCTCCGTGAATCTCTCGGCGAGCGGCTTTCGCAAGTGCCTGGCATTTCGCTGGTGGCGATTTCCGCGCTGGGTGAGCGCAATCTCGACAAGCTGATGCAGGCTGTCTTCAAGACCTATGGGACCTGGAACCAGCGGGTTTCAACCCCTAACCTCAATCGCTGGCTGCAAGAGGCTATCGCCCGGCATTCTCCTCCGGCAATCGGCGGGCGCAGGATCAAATTGCGGTTCATGACGCAACCGTCGGCCAGGCCGCCGACATTCGTGGTGTTCTGTTCGATGCCACAGGATCTGCCGAAAAGTTACGTCCGGTACCTTACCGGCAGTTTGAGGACGGCATTCGACTTGCCGGGTGTGCCGATTCGCCTCAATCTACGGAAGGGCGATAATCCTTATGCGCCTCGCAAGCGACGCAATTGAAGATCAGTGGAGCGCGTCGTTCAGCAAGCAGTCATCGCGGATTTGCGATGAGTGCGATTTGCAGGTGAATACTTGGCTGGCCATCCCTTCAGGAAGCTGCCGGCAGTGCGGTATTTGGAACGGGGCTTACACCCACCCTGTTCGCATTATGGTAACGATCAAGGCAGTGAGCCGGTCGATGCAAGGACTAGATGAGATGAAAAGGCGAACGAGCGCTGGCCGCTCCAATTTCTACTTTGTTCTAACAGGCGCATTGGCGCTTGCCTTCCTCGCTGCTGCGCCGGCTCCGGATGCTTCTGCGAAAAAAGTTTCAGACCGTTTGAAGGTTGCCTGTAGCGGCGATTACGACCGCTTCTGTGGCAAATATAAAGTAGGTTCCACAAAGCTGCGCCAGTGCATGCGCTCGAACGGCAAGCGGCTATCGCGCGTCTGTGTTGAGGCACTCGTTGATGCTGGCGAAATCTCGCGCCGGGTCTTGCGGAAGTTCCGGTGAGCTTTCGCCCGAAGTCAGGTCGATCGATGCAATTGGGTTCGCTGTGAAGCTGCGGTCGGTGCGATGACTGGTGCGAAACCAGACGCGCCAGCTGGCGCCGCTGAGGTGCTGTTCTATCATCTCGAACGCCAGCCGCTTGAGCGGATTTTGCCGAGCCTCCTGGAAAAGACCATAGAACGCGGTTGGAGAGCAGTTGTGCACTCTGGTTCGCAGGAGCGTCTGGAAGCGCTCGATACGGCTTTGTGGACCTATCGCGATGAGTCCTTTCTGCCCCACGGCACGAAGCAGGACGGTTTTTCGGAGCACCAACCGATTTATCTGACCTGCGGGGAAGAGATTCCAAACGGCGCGGGTGTGCGGTTTCTCGTCGACGGGGCAGGGACCGACAAATTCGAAGGCTTTGCGCGCATCGTTTATTTGTTTGACGGACATGACCGCGAGGCGGTTCAACATGCGCGCGATCAGTGGAAAGCTGCGAAGTCTGCTGGCTGTTCCGTAACCTACTGGCAGCAGAATGAAGACGGTCGATGGCAGAAGCGAGCCTGATGTGCGTCGTGTTCGGTCGTCCGCGCAACGCGTTGCGATGCACCGTGCCTGACCGGCACTTCCAAAGCTGCCGTCACTGTCCCGCCTCGGCCGCGGTGACCTCTCCATGAATTATCGTCATGCCTTCCACGCTGGTAATTTCGCCGACGTTCTCAAGCATTTGATCGTGTCGATGTGCCTAGCGCACCTCAAGCGTAAGCCGGCGCCGTTCCGGGTGATTGATACGCATGCGGGGGCGGGATGGTACGATCTCAGCGGGGCTGAGGCTTCCCGGACGGGGGAATGGCGCGAGGGGATCGGTCGGCTGATCGCGGCTGAGGCAAGTGAGAGCGGTGAGCCAAGCGCGCGGCTATGGAATAGTGCGGCGATGGCGGCCTACCTTTCGGCAATCAAAGTTTGCAGCGCGCAGTTTGCGAGCAAGTGCTCGGTGCTGCCTGCGTCTGCCGTTTCGGCTGAAGGTGGCGCTGGTTTCGTGTTGCGCTGCTATCCGGGCAGTCCCGCGTTCATTGCGCACCTGATGCGTCAGGACGACCGGCTTTTTGCAAGCGAGCTGCACCCGGACGATCACGCGGAGCTTGCCGCACTCATGGCGCGCGACAGGCGCGTGAAGGTCTCACCAATGGACGGATGGACGGCGCTGAAGTCGCTGTTGCCGCCGAAGGAGCGTCGCGGCCTTATCCTCATTGATCCGCCGTTTGAACAACCCGGAGAGTTCGACCGTATCGTTGATGGTGTGCGCTCAGGTCTGGAACGGTTTTCGACGGGCATCTACGCCATCTGGTATCCGATCAAGGATGCGCGGGCGGTTGCCGCGTTCAAGCGCGAGATGAGTGTGATTCACCGCGGCAATGTCGTGAGCGTTGAGCTGTTTCTTGAGGGCAAGCCGGAACCGGGCTTGCTTTACGGCTGCGGAGTTG
>CAYGRH010000083.1:5367-9551 GCA_964352165.1 uncultured Hyphomicrobiaceae bacterium
AATCCGCCGTTCACGCTGGAGGCGGACCTGCGCGCGCTGTTAGGGCCGTTGGCGAAATGTCTGGCGCGTGGGGATGGCGCGCGCGGCGATATCATCTGGCTCTCGCGGGAGGATTGAAGTCCAAACAGCAATTGCGACGGCGCAATGTGCACGGACATCGCCAAGTGCCGTCAGCCCAAAGCCCTGCCCCGTTTCGCCGGTTCAACCTTGCCCAAGCCTCCGCGCCTGTTGCTTCTTGTCGTTGTTGAGCGGCGTTTTCTTGCGGCTAATCTCGCTTGTGAGCCGAATGAAGCCGCGTAGCGCGGTTGCCACGTCATCTTGATAAAATGCTCCGTTAGCCGCTGCGGCCGCACTAGAATGATGGGCAAGACAAGCGTGTTCAGGCAGATTGCCAACGCCCGGAAATAAAGTCCTGGAAATAACCAAGGACCGGGTACGGACCGGGGGAGAAGCGCTAAGACTGTGGGTATCGAGCGGCGGGAGCCGCCGGCGCACAGTTTTTTGTGCAATCGCCCAACAAGGAGCATCGAAATGGCTATCTCGAAAGTTTGTACGCTGGCATTCGCTGCGCTGGTGGTCGTGTCCGCTGCTGCACCGGCAAGCGCGGGCAATTGCTTCATCAAGGCGGGTGAAGGCACGGCCAGCACTTTGGAAGGCGCCAAGTTCCAGGTCGATGAAGTGCTGCTGCAGGCAACTGACTGGGGTGCATGGGCCGAGTGGATGGCGACGGGAAAGACCAGCGGCTATGACTTCGGCAAACGCAAATACAAGTGCAAGCAAGGCGGTGTGGGCTACCAGTGCGTAGGTCAGGCCAAGATCTGCAAGAAATGATCTGCAAGACGTTGGGGGGCCGTCCAGGGCATAAATTTGTTGGCCCTATGGATTGCTCAATCATTCAATTTTCGATCGTTCCATTTGGCTGCGTAAAACGCAGATCATCACTAGCGGCCGGCGATCATTTTTTCAGTTGGAGGTCTCGAGATGGCTAGCTTTTTTGGACGGGCTCTCGCGGTAGCAGCCGCAGGCGCTTTTGTGGTCGCCGGTGCGGTCGTTCCCGCGCAGGCTGGAAACTGCGTTAAGGCCGGCGGTAAGGGTGTCGGCGTTACCGCTGAACTTGCCACTATCGGCTCGACGATGGCTTTGAATGACTCGATCAAGAAAAACGGCTGGAAGCCGGCTGGAAAAGTGAAGACGAGCTGCAAGTCCGAGCCACTCCTCACGACCTGTATGTCGCATCAGCGCGCCTGCAAGTAACCCGGGCTGGGCTTTCAAAATTTCGCAACGGGGGCGGTAATCACTCGTGATTGCCGCCCTTCTTGTGCATGGTCGGAACGATGATCAATTTTCGAGCGTTACGCCCGCTGATGACGTCGGGAAAGCCGATATTCCGCAGGGCAGACGGAGTTTTCCTGCCTGGTTGGCAACTTTTCGTGCCTCACGGGTAACTAGTGTCACCCAAAGGTGTTCACCTTCATGGATTTCTTGAACCTTATCTTCATGGTTTCCGTTAAAATGAGTGCCAACGTGAGTATCTAAATTCGAGGGCTGAGAATGATGCGTAACTTTTTCTTTGCGGTTCTGGCTGGTGGCTTCGCTGCTGCCGCGCTGATCGCTCCTGCTATCGCCGGTGAACGGTCGGGCGGTGTCAACCAGCAAGGCGGGGCTCATCAGAAGTCCGAATATTACCGCGGTGGCCCGCAGGTTCGCGGTTATTCCGCGCGTCGCGGTGGTTATTCGTATTCCTACGAGGATACGATCAACACATACGGCGACTCGCGCACCAACTACGGCAGCACCAGCGTCTACCGCGATCCCAAACTTGATCGCCAGACGAACTCCGGGCCGTTCGACCACGGGTTCTTTTATGACGGCGGCGTCGCTCCGCGGGGCGGCGATGCGCCTTACCTGAACTAAGATCTGCCAACCGATGACGCAGCGCTGATTGTTGCAGGATTGCAGCATGCGCGGGGATACTTCGGGTTGCAGGTTTGCCAGCCGCATCAAAAGATGCGGTGGGTTTGAGATAACGAATGAGGCCCGGAGCGAAAACGTCCGGGTCTTTTTTTGTTTGTGACGTAAAGCGCTAGGCGCGGATGTTCATTCGATGCTCGAATTTTACTACGTGCGCTTGCGGTTCCGGGCCGATCGGAAAGCGCGCAGATGGGCGGAAAAGCCCTGCGGGATTCGACTAGGCAGGGCGCGAGTGGGCGGCTAAAAACACCGGCACGTTAGATGGTTAGTCATTATGTCCCGGAGTTCCTATGCGCACACTTGCTGTCGTTTCCACGTTTGCTGCCGCTGTTGCCGCATTCACTTTCGTCACGACCGAGCCGGCGTCAGCAAAGTGCACCCGGCTTGCCTTTTCGGTGAACGATTACGGGAAAGAGGGCCCGGCGCGGGACGCCAAGAACTTGCTCGACAAGTACATTGCGCAATGGACTGCTGAGCGGAACATTTCCAACTATCGCACTGGCAAAAAAGACGTGACGTGCGAATTGTTCATCGATCTTATTGTGTTCGACGAATACACCTGCCGTGCTGAAGCAAACGTTTGCTGGTGAAGCACTTAGCGTCTTGCCGTCGTCTGGAGGCGGTCAAGGCGTAGGCGATGTCGGTCGTCGGTCAGCAGATAGACGGCGCCGAAGCCTGCAATGACGACGCCCAACGCCGTCGTTCCGGCAATCAGAAACATGACCAGGATCTGATATTTGGTGGCATCGACAGGATCGGCGCCGGCCAATATCTGGCCTGTCATCATGCCTGGCAATGAGACGATGCCGGATGCCGCCATGGCGTTCATGATTGGCATCAATCCAGTGCGCAGACCGGTGTTCAGCACGGACTTGAAGGCTAGGAAGCGCGGCTCGCCGAGTGCGAGGCGCGTTTCAATGGCGATCCGGTCGCGTGCCGCGATATCGGTGACGGTGCCCAGAGCAAGTGCGACGCCGGTCATTGAGTTTCCCAGCACCATGCCGAGGATTGGCAGCACATATCTGGGTTCGTACCAGGGTTGCGGCCCGATAATCCCTGCTACGGCGAAAACGGTTCCTAACAAGCCGACGAACAGCAGCGTCGCCGATCCGAGCCCGTAGGCGCGATAACCCTTGAAGCGGCGCTGCTGGCGGCTCGAGACCTCGTATCCGGCAACCGCGATCATCACGAGGGCCAGACCGAGCGTCCAGAGGGGCGATGTCTGGAGGAAGATCCATTTCAGCACCAAGCCGATTAGTGAAAGCTGCACGACCATTCGGACCGTGTTGATCAGCAGCGTGCGCTCCAGTTTCAAAGCGAAGGCGAGCGAGATGGCTGCATTGATCAGGATCAGGCTTGAAGCAATCACCAGATCAAGGGTGGAGAGTTGGACGTAGGTGGCCGAGTTCATTGACGGTCCACCGTGGTCGGCTGCGTCCGCTCGACTGAAGCCGGCTTAACGGAGGGCGATGGTTGCGGCCGCCGCAACTGGAGCCTGCTTTGTGCGAGGCGGGAGACTTGTGCGGTATCGTGGCTCGTCAGCATGACGGATTTTCCCGACAGCAGCAGGAAGCGGATCAGTTCTTCAACGAGCGCGGTGTTGGCGGTGTCGAGAGACGCTGTGGGCTCATCCAGCAGCAAAACGCGTGGTTCATCCAGCAGGGCTCGCAACAGGGCGAGACGCTGACGTTCGCCGGTGGACAGATGCGCGATGTCGGAATCGAGAAGTTCGCTTTGCAATCCCAACGCGGGCATCAGGCGGTCGATCTTGGATGTGGCGGCCGGCGTTTCCGGGAGGCCTTCGCGGGGTGTCTGCGTCCACCAGCCGGGTTCGGCTGCAACGTATCTGATTGATTTTCGCCAGAGCGGAGCCGGTGTTTCAGCGCGCTCCGCACCGTCGAGAAAAATCTGGCCCTCGACCGGATCGAGATCGGCCAGCGCGCGCAAGAGCCGTGTCTTTCCGCTTCCGGAGGGCCCTTCGACGGCCATGCATTCGCCGTCGGCAACCCTGAACGAAAGAGGCGGCAGGTCGCCGATCACGAGGTGTTCGATGCGCAGCACGATTGCGGGCCAATACTGTTGGTTTGAGCGAAAGCCAAGTGAGAGCCAGCAGGCCGACTTCTTCGCTGTCCGCGCGAGGGCGAACTAGAGCTGGCCCTGCATGATAATCGAGGGCAGAGGGATGTCACCCTGCAGCATGATATTGGCCGGTT
>CAYGRH010000083.1:9651-10789 GCA_964352165.1 uncultured Hyphomicrobiaceae bacterium
TGCATGATAATCGAGGGCAGAGGGATGTCACCCTGCAGCATGATATTGGCCGGTTTGCCGCGAACAATGCCGGGTGGCACATAGAAGGTTTGCGCGCTCAGCAGTGCGGGGGTTGGCCGTTGTGATAACGGGCTGTGCCTAGTGCCGCGTTAGATCTTCGTACCAGCCGACGAAAAACCTTGGAATAGGCTGTTTCCAACAGTGCGCTTACGTGGGCTTCGTCAGCGATCCGCGCTGTCCTGAAACGAAACTGCATGTAAAGGCCCCGCAGTGCTTATCCGGCGTGCTGCGAGCGAACCTTATCATCGATCGATCTCTGGCTGGCTTTAGAGATCTGCGCAAGCGCAGAGCAGATCAAATGACGGCTTCGTAAGGCTTTCCCAATTCGGAAATCTTGGTCTGCAGGCTTTCGCGGTCGTAGGGCTTCAGGATGTAATCGGTAATGCCGCCATTAAAAGCTTTTCGCAGGTCGGATGGATCGTTTTCGGTCGTGCAGTAGAGGATTTCAGGATCGCGTTCGGAGCGGATTGCACGGATCGAGGCCAGGAGATCATGCGCGTTGACTTCCGGCAGATGCCAGTCGAGCAGGATCAGATCGGGCATTTCGCGGCGGCACTGCTCAATTGCAGCTTTGCCGGTTTCGGCTTCGATGACGATATAACCGAGCTGCTCCACGATGTGGCGGGCGACCTTGCGGATCACGCTAGCATCATCAACAACTAGGCAAAGCTTCATCTTATCGGCCTTCCGGATGCGCCAATATCGGGCGCTCAATTTGAAGCCAGCGCGCGAGATCAAATATTGCGCTAACGAGCCGGGGGACGAAGCCCCCAGCCCAAGATGCAGATTGCCGGTGAATGGTTAACGTAAAGTTGACGTGCGTCCGTATCCGCCCTGATTGTTGACGCTTATTTACGACCAAGTGGCGTTGTCCGAACGCATCTGAGTGCTTTGCCGGGTTCAGGCGTCCGGCTTGGCTGCCAGCAGGATGTCATCGCCATCCTTGAGGATCTCGATCCGCATGCCGGATGTGGCAGCCAGCCGCCACGTGTAATAGGCCTGGATAGTCATCGCATCGAGTTCGGGTGGTTCGTTGCCGGCGACGAAGTTCGTCAGATATTGAGGCGGGCGGGCGGCT
>CAYGRH010000084.1:0-7214 GCA_964352165.1 uncultured Hyphomicrobiaceae bacterium
CACCAGTGTCGTTCGGAAAACTGCTGCAACTGCGCCATTCCAGCTTGCTGTCGGATTATAAAATCCAAAAGTCTGAGAATTGACGGTCCGAGGAATTCAAACCGGTGGGCACCGTCGTCGCGCTGAAGGCCTGCCTGGGCCAAGCGGCCATTGAACCGCATCAACTGCCAGAGGCATTTTTTGCGGTTATGACCGGAAAGGCTCTACAGTCGTCGCATTCGGGCAGACACATCGGGCTACCGGCTTCATTTTCCACCTACACTTAATTCGAAGGCAGCACGTTGATCGATAATTCCAGTTCAGGTTCGCTCGGTCCGCAAAAGACAGGCTCCGCTCTCAGCAAAGATGCCATGGGGGGCGTCCTCCTCATCGGTGCAACGATCCTCGCACTTGTCTTCAGCAACACGGCTCTTATCGCGCTTTATAATTCGGTCCTGCAGACCAAGCTGACGGTTGGCCTCGGCAATTTCGTTATCGACAAGCCATTGCTGCTCTGGATCAACGACGGTCTGATGGCCGTTTTCTTCCTGCTGGTCGGCCTGGAACTAAAGCGGGAAATGATTTCCGGCGAGTTGTCTGATCCCAAGCGCGCGGCACTGCCCATCTTTGCAGCCTTCGGCGGCCTGGTGCTTCCCGCCTTGATCTACGTCGCCTTCAACGCAGGCGATGCAGCGGCCCTTCGCGGCTGGGCAATCCCGGCGGCAACCGACATCGCTTTTGCGCTGGGCGTTCTCGCGCTGCTGGGCAGCCGTGTCCCTGTCGCCCTTAAGGTATTCCTGCTCGCCGTAGCAATCATCGACGACCTTGCTGCCATTATTATTATTGCGGTGTTCTACACCTCTGAATTGTCCATGACGGCGCTATTGATCTCCGCGATCGGTGTCGGAGGCTTGGCGGCACTCAACATTGCCGGCGTCACGCGGCTCGCGCCCTACATTCTCGTCGGCGTCGTGGTTTGGGCCTTTCTTCTGAAGTCGGGCGTGCATGCCACACTCGCAGGCGTAGCAACGGCGCTCTTCATTCCCAACCTGAAGGCAAAGGATGCTGCCGAAACCCTGCTCGATAAGACCGAGCACGAACTCAAGCCATGGGTGATGTTCGCGATCATGCCGATCTTTGCATTCGCCAACGCCGGTGTCGCGCTCTGGCAGCTATCGGTGACGGACCTGTTTGGCACGATTTCGCTCGGCATCATGTTCGGTCTGCTGGTTGGCAAGCAACTCGGCATTCTGGCGATGGTGTGGATCGCAATCCGCCTCGGCATGGCGCAATTGCCGACGGGGGTAAGTTGGCGGCACGTTCACGGCGCAGCACTTCTCGCCGGCATCGGCTTCACGATGAGCTTGTTTATCGGAACCCTGGCGTTCCCTGATCCCGATCAGGCGGCAAGCGTACGTGTTGGAGTGCTCGTGGGCTCATTGTTATCGGGTATCGCGGGCTACCTTGTCCTACGCATGGCTATTGCCGAAAGCGATGCAGATGCGTTGCCGGTATCGTCTGCTGCAACGAAGTGACGGGGCAGGGGGCACAGTTGCAAGCCGAGCCGGTCGAAAAGAAGCTTGTCGGCACGACTTGAAGCAATGGCGATTGCCAGTGCGGCGAAAAGATAGGGGAGGCTTTACAGCAGCTTTTCTTCACGCTGCCGTTGGCCGGCCGCGCCTTCAAAGTCTCGCGCGAGCGGCAAGCGGCGATACCAGTCGATGATCGCGTCCAGGCGTGCGGGCAGGACGTCACCGAGCCCGCCGTGAAATTCATTCCACGACACCAGGTAGTCCTGTCGAACCGCGACCAGCGTCGGCCGCTGGTCTTCCGCGCACCGTTGCAGGATGCTGCGCAACCCGTTGCCCTCGCTCTCTGATCTGCCAAATCGATTGAGCACGAACAGATCGGCGTTTTGATTGAGCGCGTTTTCGATCCACGAATTGGCATCCGCCATCGCATGATAGTCGAGACGGCAACCGCGCGACTCGTGCCCGCGCGGCTCCATAATTGCCATGTCCAAGGACCCATCGATTGATTGCAGGCGAACCTGAGAGCCGCTGCATCCTGGCGTATCCGAATAGCTTTGCGTGACACCCGCCACGCTCAACCCTTCAGTTTGGAATGCCCTGACAGCCTCGATCAGCAAGGCATCTATCTTAAAGGGCTGCTCAAACACGACGCCGGCAAGCCAGTTCGCGGGTCTATCGTCTTCGGCGACACGATCCATGTCCGAATTCCCAGTCTTGATGGCTTTCGCGCGCCAGCAGCTTAACGCTCTGGCGCACAGTCTTGGGGCTTGGCAAATACTCTGCAATGACAGGTGCCAACACATTCCCGCTGCATAAACTGGCATGAAACGGGTCGGGCGAGAATAGTCCGGCGAACTAGACGCAAAAAAGCTTCTTTACGCCTAGATCCACTTCATTCGCTTGAACCAATAAAGTTCCAGCGCGAGGACCAGGACGAGCAGGATGCAAGTCACCCAGAAGGCCCAGGTGTTCTCCACTCCCGGCATTCCCCCCACGTTGATGCCCAGCAAACCGGTTAGAAAACTCAGCGGCAAGAATATGCCTGCGATGATCGCCAGGGCATACATTCTGTCGTTCATTGCCTCTGCAAGCTGACCCTGGATCTCGTCGCGAATGACCAGAGCCCGATCGCGCGCGGCATCAAGGTCCTCGACGTATCTCTGCAGCTTTTCGGCCGCTTCCCGCAGGGCAATTTCATGCTCTCTCGTCAACCAAACGGGATGCTCAATGAGAACTCGTGAGATCGCTTCGCGCTGGGGGCCGATGTACCGGCGAAGACTGACCGCCGACTGCCGGACATCCGCCAAACGGCCGCGGAGAATTTCCGACTCCAGCGTTTCCAGATCTTCTTCGATGGCATCGAGATCTTCATCAAGCGCGACTACCGCTGAATTCATGCGCTCGGTCAGGCGCTCTGTCAGCCGCACGAACAGTTCCGGAATGCCGCGGGGACCGATGCCTTTTTGAAGGAGATCCGACAGAATGTCCCTTGGCGTCATCAAGGGTCTGTGGCGGACAGTGACAAGCCTGTTCGCGCCGACGAAAATCCGCAGCGCCACCATGTCGTCGGGATCGGCTCCCGGGTTCAGGTTTACACCACGCAGGATCGCAACCATCCCGTCTGAGGTTGAGAACACGCGTGGCCGAGTTTCCTCTTCAAGAAGTGCTCGCGCCGTTACCTCTGACATCCCGGCTTCTCCCACGAGCCATTCGCGAGTGCCAGCATCGGACCTGTCCAGATGGACCCAGAGTGGATTGTCTTGATCCGACCAAGTCCGCACAGCGTCCCAATCGGCTTCCTTGCCGCCGCCTTTCCCGTCAAGAAGACAGGCAAATACAAGTCCATTGTCACTGGCCTTGATAACGTTGGGGAGTGGCTCACGTGGCATGACTTCTCCGTCCCTTCAGCGCCTTGTTCGTCGACCGAGGCGGGCAAAAAGCGCGTCTGCGCCCCACTCACTCAGTAATCCCACTCCACGCCGATGCCGATTTTGCTATTGCCGTCGGCACCAACTTCCCCGCGCGCTTTCAGCGTCTTTGTCAGATCATGATCAATGATGACCCGGCTTGATCCGGCAGCCGTTCCTTGCTGAACGCCGACGTAGGTCTTGTCATCGAGATAACTGCCGGCCGAGACCGTCGCTCCGCCCGATTTGTCTGATCCGATATCGAGGACATCAACACCGACCGAACTCTTCAACTGATCGAGGATGCCGGGTCCGCTGGACAACCCTCCGATCTTGTCGATCTCGTTCGCCAGTTGCGCGATCTGTATCGGTGACAAGCTGGCAAGTGATTTGTTGAAGAGGAGTTTTGCGACAACCTCGTCTTCGGGCAGTTCCGGCGTCGATGAGAAGCGGAACTCGGGCCGCGACACCGGGCCGTACACGTTGACCCCGACGACCACACCGTCGGCGGGCGCAGACGCTTCGAAATCGACATAGGGATCAAGGCTGCCGTTGAATGCGATGCGGCCGCGTTTAAAATCGAGCTGACGTCCAAGGATGGCAAGGCGTCCGCGAACAAGGTCGAACCCGCCATTGGCGGCCGGGCGGTTGGCATCGCCTCTGATTGCAAGGCCGCCGCCGAGCTGCGCATCAAGGCCACGCCCGCGCACGAAGATCCGGTCTGCGGCGTCGAGCTTGATATCAAGATTGATGGTGCTGCGTGAGCTGCTGGATGCCATCGAGCCGCCAGCCTTTTGCTCTGCAACTCGCAGATGAGGCGGCGCGTTGACGTGCTTGAGATCGAGTGCCGTCACCGAGCGCGGCAATTGGCTTGGAACCGTCACGTCCAGGCGGCGAATGTAGACCGTCCCTGATGCATCAAGATTTGACGATGACCCGTTCAAAGCGATCTCGGCATCCATCTCGCCGGCCAGCAGCTCATTGTCGTTAAACTTGAGCGCGGCAAGCCGGATGGCGAGCCTGGGTATCGGATGCCCTGTCGTCAGACCGGCAACCGTTCCGCTCACCGAAACGCCCCCGCCCTTTTCGCTTTTCCCCTGAAACTGCTCGATCAGCAATTGGTCGCCGCTGAGTCGTGTCAGTCCGGTAATGGCAGCAAGCTTCAGGCCGCTGGCGGGATCGGAAAGCGAGCCTTGAGAGACGTTGATCGTTCCGGCCAGTTTAGGTTGTTGCACGGACCCGGAGATCCGCACGTCGAGCACAGCCTTCCCGCCAAGGCGCGTTCCGCGCGCAGCCAAGGCAGCATTTCCTATGGCAAGTGGGATATCACCGTTCACGCTCTGGTCGATCGTGATGACGGGTGAGAGCTTGCCCTTGCCGTTGGCTGAAACGTTGAGACCGTCGCGGCCGCGAACCGTCAGTTTGTTGTCGAAATCGTTGCCCCGGATTTCGCCCTGCAACGACACATCGAAAGGTGGCAGTTGCGCTTTCCTTGTCGCTTCTGTGGATGCCGTTCGCCAGTACAACGAGATGTTGGCGGCTGGTTGCGCCGTTATGCCAGTCGCGAGAACCGTGCCGTCGATGGCTCCATCAAGGCCCAGTTCCGACCGGAAGGCATTGGCAATGGCAGCGGGAAAGCGGGATAGCGCCACTTTCAGAGCGAGTTTTTGAGGCCCGGCAGAGCCCGAAACGATGGCACTTCCGCCGCCTGATACAAGCGTCAAACTCTTGAAGTCGGCATTTGCGTCCGTGATCTCGATGACGGCAGGCGCGCCGAGCTTGATAGACGTACCAGCCTTGGTCAGCTGCACGTCGGAAAGCTTGATCGCATAGGTATTCTCGCGCTGAGAAAGCTCTCCGCTCACCTTGGCTGTCGCATCGTCGACAGCCCCGGAGACATCGAACGCCAACCCGTCGTTCTTTTCACGCATGTCAGCCTGGATGTCGCGTGCAACGACATTTGAACTCTCGATGGCCGCAATACGCACGCGCCCGTTACCTGTGATAGCCGTCAGGTAATCCTTCAACTCACCGCTTGCCTGGAATCCGCTGATTTCCAAGCCATCGAACACCGCGCGGGCAGACTTCGCTACAAACGTGACCTGCGCGTTGCCGGCGTTCCCGCCCAGCTTTGCCCGGGCGGAAAGTGAACCCTGGATGGGTTTGGACGTTACTGCAGAAAAATCAGACAGGTTCGGCGCGCTGAAAAGAAGCTCACCGGAGGGCGGACCTTCAGCAGGTTTGTAGACAGCCCCGGTGAGCTGGGCAGAAGCGAATTTAATCGCCACGTTCTCCGCTCCCGCTGTCCCCGCGTTTGATGCCGACAGCACCGCCGAACCACGCAGCGCCTTGCCATCTATTGTGCCGTCAATTGTCAGTTGCCCGCGATGCTCCCAAGCCAGTCCAACTCCGGTAAACTTGGCGGTCAGTTTTGAAACGGGCCGGGCGTTGATCGCCATGTCTTGCGTAACAACTGAAAGCGATGAGCGAAGTTCGTCTCCTTGCCCATCCAGTTTGCCGGAAAGCCTCAGGCTGCCGCGCAGGGACGGTGACAGAAGAGAAAGGTCCGCAACCCTGGCTTCGACATCAGCCGCAAGCTGCTTGCCTCCGGTCTTCCCGCTGGCTTCAAACTTCAGCATCGGATGTGCGACTTGCGCGACTGAGATCTGCATCCCGCCGTGCGGTGTCAGCTCAATCTTACCCGAAATTTTTGTCGCGCCGGGCAGCGTCCTTTTGTTTTCCGGATCACCGATTCCCAGATTAGTCGCGGTGCCATCGAGGCCCAACACCACAGCGTCGGTCTTATGCTCACGCGAGACTGCAATTTGTACGGCCGCAGAACCGGCAAGGCGCTCGCCTGCGAGTTCGGAGAACTTACCCATCTCGTCGCTAACCGCATCGGCAGTGAGGCGAACCTTGCGGTCATCCCAATCCCCGCTACCGGTAATCTTGATAGCCGCCGCGTTGGCGGAAAACGAACTGATTGCACCGGATTGCGGCGAGCCGTGCCCCTTGACCTCGACATCGAGCGAAGGACCGATGGCGGGGATCAATCGTTCGTCGGCTGGTGCGATCTCGCGCAACGCAATGTTGGCAACGCCATTGTCGAACGCCATCGCCGACTTGCCAGTCGGCGCGCTCTGATTGGCGCTAACGATTGCCGTCGCCTCCCGCAGCGCGCCCCATGGCGATTGCAAGTTGGTAATCGCGGCGTGTGCGGAGATGCGCCGCTGCCCCGTGACGTTGGCCAACTCCATCTCGGCTTCCAACACGCTGAACGCAACGCTACCGACGTCGGCAAGCTGCAACGTCACCGGTTCGGCATCGGCGCGTGCGACCTTCAGCCGGGCGGCTCCATGAACGAACATCTGAGCCGCATCGAAACCGCCGTTGGCGGCAAAGTCCAACACGTCCGATTTGATGTTGATGGCATCGGCTTCGAAACGCCGGGCCTCCGACCAATACCCCTTGAGCGCGCCGCTGGTCTTTCCTTCAAACAGGCTGGCTGGAACTGCCGGCAGAACCGGCGAAAGGTATCCTTCAAACGCCGCTGTCAGCCAATGGCGATCGTTGCCTTTGTCGATTGCCGCGTGGCCGGCGATAAACGGTTGCCCGGATGCTGAAAGCGACCATTGCGCCCGCCATTGATCAAGCGGGCCGTCACCGTTGGCTTTGAATGCGATAGCCGGCAAACCGGGCAGGTCGATCAGCCGCGCCAAAAGTCCGCCTCCCGGTTCGCTTGCTGCCGCGTGAATTTCCAGTTGGCGGACATCCGGCCGGAAGGTCAGGCGCGCGG
>CAYGRH010000084.1:7224-10741 GCA_964352165.1 uncultured Hyphomicrobiaceae bacterium
TTTCACCGCCCGCGCTGTCGGTCCGTGTCACGTCCAGCATCGCCGACAATCCGCGACGCTTATCGACAAGATCGGCCGAACCCTTGAGCCGCAGCCTTGCCGCTGTGCCGAGCAGCGGTTCGCCGAGGGTGACTTCGCCCACTTCGAGGCGTTTGGCGGCAAGCGCGATCAAAGGGAGATCGAACAGCGACCCGTCATCGGCGTCGTCCGCTTGCGCAGGAGGCAAAGGCCGTCGGCGCACGTCGACGGTTGCGACGGTCAATAGATTGATTTCAATGCGTCCGGAGATTAGCGCAACAGGGTTCCAGTCGAACCTCGCAGCACGCGCTTCAAGCCAAACGCCCGCCCGGTCGCTGATGGCGATCCGGTCGATTGAGCCCGAAGACAGTAGCGACCCGTCAAGCGTGCCGAACTCGATGCGGCTATCGCTCGAAGAGGCTGCTGACTGGACCAGATAGATCAACGATCGTTGACCTACCGAGGTCATTGCGGCAAGTGCCAGGAGACAGATCGCGACCGCGATACCGGCAACCGTGCGCACCCCCCATCTGATGAAGGCGCTGCGCATCAGAACGCCTGCCCAAGTCCGACGTAGAGAGCAAAATCGTTGCGGTCTTCACGCTCGGTCAATGGTACGGCAACGTCAAGGCGCAACGGCCCCAAAGACGTGTAATAGCGCAGGCCCAGGCCGGCTCCGACATACGTTGCATCGGAAAAATCGGGCAGCTCGTTTTCCGACACGCTGGCAACATCGATGAACGGGACGATCCCGAACTGCTGTGACACGCGCAGCCGCAATTCCGCAGAGGCCGACGCGAAGCTCAAGCCGCCTGCCAGTTGTCCGTCCATCAGCGGGCCGAGACTGCGGTATTCATACCCGCGCACCGAACCGCCGCCGCCTGCGAAAAACCGATAGCTGGTCGGAACATCGGTGAGGGAAGCACCCGCCACGCTTCCTCCTCCGATCCGTCCGGCGAGCACAATTCGGTCTTCGCTGTCGAGCGCCTGGTAGCCCGCAATGTGTCCATCGATGGCAAGAAAGCCTTCCCCCGAAGCCACATCGATGACTGGTGTGAACCGTCCGAGGGCATGCAGGCCGCTTGCGGGGTCCAGGCGTTTGTCCCTGCCGTCGTAGTTGATGTCTGCAGGCGTTGAGAACAGCGAGTGATCGCGTTCGCCAAAAGCATCTTCAATTCGCGTCTGCGCGAATTCGATGGCAACCGACCCGGTCGTCGTATCGTTGAAGCGGTGCGATACACCCGACTTGAGCCGCGCCGAAAAAGCATCATAGGGCTCGGGATTGTCACGAGACAGACGGAATTCAGCGAAGTATTCGGTGTCGATGTCGTAGATGCCGGGCTTGTTAAAGACCGCTCCGGCATCGAATTCCAGGTCTTCAAATGCTTCAGCACCAAGGCGTGAAACACCGGCGTCGACCTTGAGCCTTTCGCCGCCTCCAAAAACGTTTCTGTGACCCCAATAGGCGTTGACCTCAGCGCCATCCAAGGTCGAAACCGATGCCGTGCCGCCGATATATCGGGACTTGCGCTCGCGGACTTCGAGCGTGATCGGAATGCCGCCACCACCATCGACAGCCTCGCCTTCGATGATCCGGACGCTTTCGATGCTTTCCAGTTTGCGCAGGCGCTCGCGGCTTCTCTTGAGGTCGTTAGGGTCAAACCTTTCACCGGAACTAAGGGCGCTCTGTTTGGCGATCGTTTCGTTATTCAGGCCTTTTGCGCCGACGACGTTGATCCAGCCATAGACGGCGGGAGTTCCAGGATCGATCGTGATCTGTACGTCGACCTCACCGCGCTCATGGTCGGCGGAAATCTCCTTGGCGGCCACTTGCGCGAACGGGTAGCCGGAGCCCCGCCAATTTTCCACGAGCCGGTCAACGGCTTCGACGATCAGCACCGACCGCGCCGGTTCCCCCCGATTGAGTTTGTAGATATCCGGCGACAGGAGCGGAGACGTCTGCGTCGGCCGTGTCTGGCCGATAGATACGTTGCCAAAACGGAATTCAGGGCCGGGCGAGACGCGGATTTTGACGGCAACAGGCTGGTCATCGCTTCCGGTAATGGTTCGAGCATCGATGTCCTTCAGAGGACGGTCCTCAATGAAGATTTCGATCTTCCCGGCATACCGGGCCTCGGTATATAGCGCCGCCCTGAGTTGCTCCTCATCGGAGTGCGCGCGAGCCAGGAGTGCAAACCCATCCGCCGCGCCGTTCTTGGCATCGGTAACGAGGAGCGACGTCGCCGACAGCAGCGCCTTCACTCCATCCGTGTCATTCTCGACGATGATTTCTGCGTTGTAGCGAAGGTTGCCCGTCTGATCCGCCGGCTTCTGCCCCAACAACTGCACGCCAAACAGCTCAGCCGCTGACGCCGGAGCGGGTGCGAATGCAATCGCGCCGAGCAGGATGCAAAGGCCTGTATGAGGCTTAAATTTTTGGAACTTTTGCGACAACAACTCGGGTCCGCGTTGGGAGTGCCTCGGTATGGGCAATTTTGTTTGGCCCAGAGAAAATTTTCTTAGCCAAACCTGAGGCTTAGGCCTGCTGCAGGGACTATAACGTGTCTCATTCCGATTCGGGGCAGAGTTATGGCTCGGCACACTGTTTGTGCACGCAAACTTGCAAGCACAGCATACCCCCACATTGATCGGGCAACTCAGATCATGCTGTCACAATCGGCGGCGTCGCCACGCTCACCGCATCGCAAGCATTTTCGACCAACGCACGCACCCGAAACTCAGCACCGACTTGGCCCGAAACTTGGCACATAACAAATGGGCGGCCGGGCACCTGGCGTGAGTTCATGCTTGTCAGTCGGTTCGAATTGCCCGACTTATCCATGATCGGTCATCTGGCATTGCAGGCCTCAGGCCAAACCCACTTTTCTCGCAGGCGTGCGGCTGCCATCGCGTTTGCGCGAGTCCGGCTGTCAGAAGGCCGCCGAAAAGCGCAGGTGTTTCAACCACCGGACCGCGACGTGCGCCCTTACCTTGGTCGTGTCAACGCGACGGCTTCGTGCTCACGAGATAAGCCTGGACGCGGCTTTTGAGACCGGGCTCAGCAACCGAGCGGGCGAGTTCCGCCATATCCGCGTCGCGGTGATCGGGACGGGTCAGCCGCAACAGGCGCTTGAAACTGCTCTCCGGCAGGGCGCTGGCCGAAGCATGCAACCGCTCGATCAAGGCCTCCCAATTTTCCTGCTCGATAACGTCGGTGACGAACCCCTTCAGCAGGGCATCTTCGGCTTGGAAAACCTTTGATTCCATCAGGGTCGAAAGCGCCGCATCACGGCCGACGACTTCGCTTAATCGCCGCGTTCCGAGCGCGACGCCGAACTTCAGGCCGGGCATCCTGAAGCGCGTTCCCGGAGCAGCAACGCGATGCACGCATGACGCGACGAGATCGGCGGCGGCGCCGAAACACGAACCATGCGCGAACGCCGCGGTGACGAACGGCGCGTAATGGATCTCCTGCAACAACGTTTCAAGCCGCAGGAAT
>CAYGRH010000085.1:0-10684 GCA_964352165.1 uncultured Hyphomicrobiaceae bacterium
CTCCCCTTGTCGCCCGCTCTGGCAGTCCAATCGGAATGTCTACGGTGATAATCCTCGGAGCCTGCGGCAACGCGAGGACGTCTTCAAATGCCCGGCAGAGGAGGAGCGTAGACGTGCTCGCGTCTGAAATTTCGCGAACGACGACCAGCCACCCGCCCCGACACCCATCGACGCCGGCAACGTATGCGCTATTGCGCCAAGCCTCAGCCATCACACCCTCTAGGTAAGGCGGATTTACACCTCGACGAGATCGAGAGGGTCGGCCTCGATGGCAGAGCGGATGTTATCGATAAGCCGGAGTTCTTCAGCGCCAAGGCTCGCCCGAATGATCAAATCGGTTCCCGCAGCAGCCCGCGCCAGCGCTTCGCCGTCCTCGCTGTCGTTGAGCAGGTGCCCCAGAAACAACGCGGCAAACAGATCGCCGGTGCCGTGGGGAACGCCGTGATAATAACCCGTCGCCACCATTGCCGCCGTGTCCGCATCGCTGATGATGCTCGCCAGCGCCTGATCGCCTGCGGGGATGGAGGTCGCAACCACGAGTTCGGTATCCAGCTCCTGCGCCGCTGCATCTGCATCGACTGCGTTGGTGACGGATTGCCCTGTCATCCAGGCGAGCTCGAACCGGTTCGGTGTAACGATATCTGACAACCCGACCAGATCATCGCGCACGGCCTCGGCAACGCTCTGGCTCACATAAAGCCCATTCGGGTCGTCCCCAATAACCGGATCGCAAAGATATACGAGGTCCGGCAGGTCTTCGCTCATCGCCTCGATGGCCGCTGCAATCAGGCTCGCCTGGGCCGGATCGTCGAGATACCCGGTCATGACGGCATCGAGTTCACTGAGCCAGCCATTTGCCCTGAGGGCATCGATGAATTTCGAAATCTGTTCGGGTGCGACACTGAACCCGCCGGTATCATCGTAGCCGCGATGATTGGACAACACGACCGTTGGGACAGCAATCACCTCATGGCCCATCGCTGTCAGAACGGGGCTGACGGCCGACAATCCGACGTGCCCGAAAGCGACATAAGAAGAAAAGACGAGGACACGAGCCATGCTGTTGATAAACCAAGTTGTCAAATTCGAGGATCGGGCCGATTGGTCCGGCGAAGAAAACCGATACTGGCAGGATCAGCGGCCCTCGCGCCAATCCTTCTGCCTGATCGGCGCGCATTCTCCAAGCATCATCGAAAACTGCGCCAAACGTCGGTTTGCGTTTTTCCTGCTCTTGATTAGTGTCGCGGCGCACAATTCCCAGTTGACGCGGCTGAAAATCGGAACGCCGGCCCCGCTGTCAGATGACGGCAGCCGGACGGATTACCCGCCGCAGCTTTCGATCAATGAGGTCAGATGATGAACGTTCGCCCGCGCAGAAGCGTCCTGTATATGCCTGGTTCCAACGAGCGGGCGCTCGAAAAGGCAAAAACGATCCCCGCTGACGCTCTCATCCTCGACCTTGAAGACGCCGTTGCTCCGGATGCTAAGCCAGAAGCCCGCGAAAAGGTCTGCGCGGCAGTCAAAAGCGGCGGATACGGCGGCCGCGAAGTCATCATCCGCGTCAATGCGCTGGATACCACTTGGGGAGCCGACGACCTCTTGGCTGCCTGTGACGCCCAGCCGGACGCCATCCTGGTGCCGAAGGTCTCCTTCCCTGGCGACATCATGAGCACGGCAAAAATCCTGAAAGCGCGCCATGTACCCGAGCGCACGCGCCTCTGGGCCATGATGGAAACGCCGATGTCCATCCTCAACGCCGCCCAGATCGCCGCGACCGGAGCCGACCGGGAAAGCAGGTTGTCATGCCTTGTGCTGGGAACGAACGACCTGTTGAAGGAATCCCGTGCCCGCGCACATGGTGACCGGTTTGCCGTAGTCCCGTGGCTTGCGATGACGATTGTCGCCGCGCGCGCCTATCACCTCGATGTCCTCGACGGCGTCTACAACGATTTCAAGGACGACGAAGGATTGCGCGCTGAGTGTGAGCACGGCCGCACCATGGGCATGGACGGCAAGACACTGATCCACCCTGCCCAGGTCGCTCCGACAAACCAGATCTTCTCGCCGACGGACAAGGAAGTGACCTGGTCGCGCAAGATCATTGCTGCGTTTGCCGAGCCTGAAAACGCAAAGAAGGGCGTCATCACGGTCGAGGGCCGCATGGTCGAGCGTCTGCATCTCGTCATGGCTGAACGCACAGTCTCGATTGCCGAAGCCATCGAAAAACGAGATTCCGAATAACCCGCACAGGGATAACGCATCCCGTCCCCGCCTCTTCACATCGAAAAGCAAAAAGTCCCGACATGAGCACCACCAAAACCAATCCCGGCAACTACTTTGAAGACTTCAAGATGGGCGGCATCCTGGTCCATGCCACGCCGCGAACAGTCTCAGCCGGCGACGCCTCGCTTTACATGGCGCTCTATGGCCCCCGTTTCCCCGTCCAGTCCTCAGACGTTTTCGCTAAAGCCATCGGTTACCCGCAAAATCCGCTTGATGACGTGCTCGTTTTTCACGTCGTGTTTGGCAAGACCGTTCCGGATATTTCGCTCAATGCCGTGGCCAACCTCGGCTACGCCGACTGCCGCTTCCTCAAGCCCGTCTATGCAGGTGACACGCTCTCGACGGTATCCGAAGTCATCGGCCTGAAGGAAAACTCCAACGGCAAGACCGGCGTCGTTTATGTCCGCTCAACGGGAACCAACCAGCGCGGCGAGCAGGTTCTCACGTATGTGCGCTGGGTCATGGTCAGGAAAGCAGACGAAAGCCTGCCAGCCCCTGAGGCGGTCATTCCCGATCTTCCCAAGGTGGTCGACCCGTCCGACATCGGCGCTGCCCTTCCGGCAAGTCTCGATCTCTCCGGATACGACTACGCACTGGCCGGCGCACCGCATCGCTGGGGCGACTATGAGGCAGGCGAAAAGATCGACCACGTCGATGGAATGACGGTGGAGGAAGCCGAGCACCAGCTCGCAACCCGCCTGTATCAGAATACCGCCAAGGTTCACTTCAACCAGCATACCGAAGGCCAGGGGCGCTTCGGCCGCCGGCTCATCTATGGTGGCGTGATCATTTCGCTTGCCCGCGCCCTGTCGTTCAACGGGCTGAACAACGCCTTCCACTTTGCAGCAATCAACGGTGGTCGCCATGTCGCGCCGCTGTTTGCTGGCGACACCGTTTATGCGTGGAGCGAAATTCTCGATAAGGCGCCGTTGGCTGGGCGTGCCGATGCCGCATTGCTCCGCATCCGCTTGGTGGCCACGAAGAACCTGAGCTGCGAAAATTTCCCGCTTAAAGACAATGAAGGCAACTACATCGACGGCGTGATCCTTGACCTGGATGCATGGGTTGTCGCTCCGGTCTGAATGAATTGCCAGAAGATGGTGGGCCAATGCTCGGCCTGAATGCGATCGCTGCCGTGACGGCAGCGACGACTTCTTGCTGTTTGCGGAGCCTGATGCTTCGCAATGCGCGAACGTCGCGCAACGGCCATAACCGCGCGGCCAAATGCGAGAATCGCTGAATTTCACGAACACGTGAAATGAATATTATGTTATTCTAATTTGGAAAAAGTGGGGGCCAAGGATCACCAGCAGGACCTTTAAGTCAGTCGGTCAGCTCGCAGCATTGCGCGTTTGAAACTTGCCGGCGAGCTTGCGCGGACTTCGAACAGACATGGGCCACACAGCGGTGGGATTAGTCCGTTCGCAGAGCAAGTTAGGCCTTTGCTAACGATGTCGTGGTTAAGAATTGTGCTTGGTCAGACGAAGCACGAACTGGGTTGTTGGGAACAGGCGCTGCGACGAGGTCCGCAATAGCGGGCACCGAACTCAATTCGAGCAAGCAGCTCTCGGTTCATTGCGCGTCCTGACGTAGTTGAGGACACGATTGCCTGCGAGTTAATTGCAGTCTGCTTGTTCGGCCGTGGGGATCAATTCGAGTGACACAGCGCATCGCAGTCATTGGAGCGGGAATGGCCGGCCTCGCTTGCGCGCGCGTGCTTCGCAGGGCCGGCAACTTCGTCGAAATTTTCGAACAGGACCGGATTATCGGCGGCCGCATGGCGACGAACCGCGTCGGCCTCGTCAGCTACGATCACGGCGCACAATACGTAACGGCGCGCTCAAAGATTTTCCGAACCTACATCGACGAACTCGTTGCATCGGGTTATGCCGCGCCGTGGAGTCCCCGTACGACGGTTGGAACGGTCGACGCCGAGCCGATCATGGCTGGTGGTTGGTTTGTCGGCACGCCGGGCATGTCGTCAATGGTCCGCCCGCTCGCCGAAAGCGTGCGAATTCAGACAGGGCGACGGGTTCACACCATCGATCGCGGCACGAAAGGTTGGCACATCTGGTTCGACGACCAAACTTCTGTCGGACCTTTTGCAGCAGTGGCACTTGCAGTGCCCGCGCCCAAGGCGAGGCTACTTCTGGGACCGGTCGAGCATATCGCCGACAGCCTCACGAAAGTACGCATGTCGCCCTGCTGGTCGTTGATGGTGCGCCTGGACGAAACGGTATTCCCTGATCAGGATGTGTTTTCGGATATGTCCGAGGTCATTCGCTGGATCGCCCGCAACAACACCAAGCCGGGCCGCTCATCTCGCGGAGAGACCATCGTCGTTCATGCCTCGCAAAGTTGGAGCCGTGAGACCGAAGATGCCGATCCCGAAGTGATCGCCGACGAGCTTTGGAGCGAGGTCAGCCATATTCTGGGGCTTCCCCCGGCCCGCCCAAGTCAAATGACTGCTCACTTGTGGCAACACGGACTGGTGGAGGCTTCCCTGGGAGAATCCTTCATCTTTTCCAGCGAACACAACGTCGGCATTGCCGGCGATTGGTGCCTGGGCCGTCTGGCCGAACATGCCTACGAAAGCGGCCAGGGACTGGGCCGCGCAATCGTTTCCTCGGTTAACTGAACCCAACGGCATTCTTGCGCCGGTAACCTGCAGAAGAGTGCAGGTTCACAGCCCTTTGCGCGGATGACTATGCCGTTTGGCGCATTGCCGCAACGCAACAAGCGCGTTAGACCATTTCCCATACCTTGATACATACCCGCTCAGGAGTATTCGATGGCCGAGGCGAAGACGACGCGCGGGGCAGCCTCGCTGCGTCCCCTGTCACCGCACCTTCAAGTCTACCGACCGCTGATCAATATGGTGATGTCGATTCTGCATCGCATAACCGGTTCAGCGCTGTATTTCGGCACGCTGCTGCTCGCGTGGTGGCTCGTTGCGGCAGCCATTGGACCCGACTACTTCGAATTCGTGAACGGGATCTTCGGCAGTATCCTCGGGCGCATCGTTCTCATCGGATATACCTGGGCGCTGCTGCATCACTTGCTCGGCGGCATCCGGCATTTCATTTGGGACACCGGCCGCGGCTTCGACATCGAGACGGTCAATCTCCTGTCTTGGTCAACCATCGTTCTATCGCTGACTCTGACCGCTGCGATCTGGATTGCCGTCGGCCTGATCGGCTAACGGCTCGCCTCCGTTTCGATCATCGCCAGAAATGATAACCCGCCAATTTTCGCCGCGCTCTTCTGTTTGGCGAACCAATACGAGACCCGAATGGAGATGCAATGAGCAGTTCGAAAGCCATGCGGACCCCGCTGAAGAATGCCCGCCGCCTGGGTTCGGCCAAAGAAGGTGCCGACCACTTCTGGCTCCAGCGCGTGACAGCTGTCGCAAATCTGGTCCTCGTGATCTTCCTGGTCGGACTGATTGCCTCGTTGGCAGGTGCCGACCACGCAACGGTCCGCGCCACGCTTTCTTCGCCGATTGTCGCGCTGCCCTTGGCATTGCTGGTGGTCTCTGGGATCGTTCACATGCGCCTTGGAATGCAGGTCATCATTGAGGATTACGTCTCCTCTGAAGGCCCCAAGATCGTACTGCTCATGCTCAACACCTTCTTCGCGATCGCGGTCGGCGCATCGTGCATGTGGGCCGTTCTAAAACTCAGCTTTGGAGCCTGACGCAATGGCGACTGCATCGAATAACGCACGTAACGGCTCGGCTAACGGCACTGGCCCTTCCTACAACGGCAAGGCCTACGAGTTTGTGGACCATACGTATGACGTCGTCGTCGTAGGTGCAGGCGGCGCAGGCTTGCGCGCTACCCTCGGCTGCGCTGAAGCCGGCTTGAAAACGGCTTGCATTACAAAGGTCTTCCCGACGCGCTCGCACACGGTTGCAGCACAAGGCGGGGTTGCTGCCTCGCTTGGCAACATGGGCCCCGACAACTGGCGCTGGCACATGTACGACACCGTCAAGGGTTCCGACTGGCTCGGCGACCAGGACGCTATCGAATACCTTTGCCGCCATGCCCCTGACGCTGTCTATGAACTCGAGCACTACGGTGTGCCGTTCTCGCGCACGGAAGACGGCCGAATCTATCAGCGGCCGTTCGGCGGCATGACCACCGAGTTCGGAGAGGGCCCGCCCGCACAGCGAACATGCGCGGCAGCCGACCGCACCGGCCACGCCATGCTGCATACGCTCTACGGGCAGTCCCTGCGTCATTCCGCTGAGTTCTTCATCGAGTACTTCGCGCTCGATCTGCTGATGGACGAAGACGGCGCATGCCGCGGCGTCATCGCCATGTGCCTCGAAGACGGCAAGATCCATCGCTTCCGTTCCAAGAAGACGATCCTGGCCACCGGAGGCTACGGCCGCGCATACTTCTCTTGCACATCAGCCCACACCTGCACCGGTGACGGCAACGCCATGGTGCTGCGCGCAGGACTTCCGCTGCAGGACATGGAGTTCGTGCAGTTCCACCCGACGGGCATTTACGGTGCTGGCGTACTCATCACCGAAGGCGCGCGCGGAGAAGGCGGTTACCTGACGAACTCAGAAGGCGAGCGCTTCATGGAACGCTACGCCCCGAGCGCCAAGGATCTCGCCTCCCGCGACGTCGTCTCTCGATCGATGACCATCGAGATCCGCGAAGGACGCGGCGTTGGCCCGGAGAAGGATCATATCTACCTTCACCTCGACCATCTCGATCCCAAGATCCTGGCCGAGCGCCTGCCGGGCATCACCGAAAACGCAAAGGTCTTTGCGGGCGTCGATCTGCGCCGCGAGCCCATCCCCGTGCTGCCGACGGTCCACTACAACATGGGTGGCATCCCGACCAACTACCACGGCGAAGTCGTGGCACTCGTCAACGGCAATCCGGACCACATCGTGCCGGGCCTGATGGCAATCGGCGAGGCAGCCTGCGTCTCGGTCCATGGCGCAAACCGCCTCGGCTCGAACTCGCTGATCGATCTCGTGGTGTTCGGCCGCGCAGCCGGCCTGCGTTGCGCCGATGTCGTCGAACCGGGCTCTCAGCCTGAACTCGCGGCAGACGCCTGTGACAAGGCGCTTGCCCGCCTCGACCGCTTCCGCCATGCGTCAGGGTCCACCCCGACCGCCGACTTCCGTCTGCGTATGCAGCGAGTCATGCAGACGAACTGCGCAGTCTTCCGCGATGGCCCGGTGCTCGACGAAGGCGTGCAGAAGATCGCTCAGATCTGGCGCGACAGCGAGGATCTGCGCGTCGCCGACCGCTCACTCATTTGGAATTCGGACCTGATCGAAACCCTCGAATTCGACAATCTGATCTCGCAGGCGGCCGTCACGGTCACCAGTGCGGCCAACCGCAAGGAAAGCCGCGGCGCTCATGCCCGCGAAGACTACTCCTCGCGCGATGATGCCGAATGGATGAAGCACACGCTGGCCTGGGCTGACTACGACGCCAAGTCGGTCAACCTCGATTACCGCCCGGTCCACACATACACGATGACCAACGAGATGCACTACATCGAGCCGAAGGCGCGGGTTTACTAACCCTCTTTACAAGCATTACTTCACCCCGCTCCGGCCAACGGGCCGGGGGCAGTGGGCAACCTCGCAACGGCACTTGATTGCGCCGCTTGTGCGAGCTAGGAGGCATGTCAGTATGCACCAGCCCCGTATCCTCGGCGGCTGGGATGCGTGATTGCGCAGGGGGTGCCTGTTAGTGGCGAAAGACGTGAAACCTGGTGGGGCCCCGGCCAGCGCAAATCCAAAGAAGCCGGCGAAAGTCGTCGATACCTCCGACACGCGCACGGCCCCAGATCCGTTTACCGCCGTCCTGCCGGCCCTGGCCGCCCTCGGCGCCATCTCCTCGATTGCGACAATCAACTGGGCTGCCCAGGACAAAACGCCAGAAAGACCGAAGGCCAAACGCAAGGCTGGAACGGCGCTTCGCGATCTCGAAACCTGCTGCATGGGACTGCAGGAAATTTTCCGCCGGTTCTGCCGCAATCCAAAGCTGTTTGGTGGAGAAGGCCCGTCATCGCCCTTGAAATTCGGCGTGCATGGCCCCCGGGTCGATGCCGATGACGCCCGCGCCTATCAGCAGATCATCAACGATGTTGCCTCGATGCTGGTCCTCGCCTCCCAGAACGCATTCGACGTCATGTCTGCGGTCGAGGACGGCGAGATCAACGCGCCCGAAGAGGTTTTCTACGGCTTCGGCGAATGCCAGGAAAAGCTCAACAAGCTGATCCAGAACCGCGCCACGCTGAAAGAAAGTTCGGGCGCGGGATACGAGATTGCCGAACGGCTGCTGGCACTCGTGCGCCAACTCAAGAAATATCGCGTCGAATAGAGCCTGATCGTCTGAGATGGAAGCCGCTTTGCTTCCCTCGAAGACGTGAATCAGTCTCTGAAAGCTGAGCCTGATCGTCTGAGATGGAAGCAACTTCGCTTCCATCGAAGGCGTGAAACAGTCTCTGAAATAAAAGCTTAGATCGCGCCACCGAGGCAGGAAGCGATGCCATCAAGGTCGAAACCGCTTTAGCTGCACGATATTGCCCAAGCCCCATTGGAATGGGGCAAAACGCGCCGAACGTAGCGTTGACATGGCCCGGTCGTGGACGCATGTCTGAGGGCAGGTAATCTCGCAAGCGCAGCAAAGGGTGATTTCGCCTCATGGTCCAGCTCACGCTCCCAAAGAACTCCACTGTCAAAACCGGCAAGGTTTGGAACAAGCCGGAAGGCAAGGGGGACTGGAAGGAATTCAAGATCTATCGCTGGAGCCCGGACGACGGCGAAAACCCGCGGACCGATACGTACTTCATCGATCTGGAAAAGTGCGGGCCGATGGTCCTTGACGCGCTTATGAAGATCAAAAACGAAATTGACCAGACGCTGACCTTCCGCCGCTCATGCCGCGAGGGCATTTGCGGGTCGTGCTCGATGAATATCGACGGCACCAACACGCTGGCCTGCCTGAAGGCGATCAACGACGTGAAAGGTGCGGTGAAGATTTATCCGTTGCCACATATGTCGGTCGTCAAGGATCTGGTGCCCGACATGAGCCATTTCTATGCTCAGCACCGATCGATCGAGCCCTGGCTCAAGACGGACACACCGACACCGCCGACCGAATGGAAACAGTCGCGCGACGACCGCGAGCAGCTCGATGGGCTTTACGAGTGCATCTTGTGCGCGTGTTGCTCGACGTCCTGCCCCAGCTATTGGTGGAACCAGGATCGCTACCTCGGCCCGGCCATCCTGCTGCAGGCCTATCGTTGGGTGATCGACAGCCGCGACGAGGCCACCGGTGACCGGTTGGACAACCTGGAAGACCCCTTCAGGCTGTACCGCTGCCACACCATCCTGAATTGCACGAAGGCCTGCCCCAAGGGTCTCAATCCCGCAAAGGCCATCGCGGAATTGAAAAAGCTGATGGTCGAGCGCCGCGTCTGAGCGGCAACTCAAGTCCGGGGACCGTGACGGCGCATTCGGCCCCGGTTCGCGCGTGGTCGCCGTCGGACTGTCTGTCGAGACAACTCCAGCCTCTTACGACGATTGATCCGCCCTGGTGTGGCCGCCGCCGGCCGAGCTTGGCCAACACTGCAGCCGTTTTCGGCGGAATAAGGGATTGGGTTGGTACGTCCGTTGCCGGAACGGCATTGGCGGTGAAGGGATCATCCGGTCAAGGGCGGCAATTCGCGTCAATCGACGGCATATACCGCGATCAATCTCCGCCAAGCCACATTGGCAATGTCGCTTTTATTTTATTGCAGAGTTACATTCCCGTTTTCGCAGCGCAATTCGGCAACGCATTTTCCGAATGGGGAGTCTATACATCCCAAATGCTTGAATAAATCTCCCTACAGCTTGATCGTTTACAATTGAATGGGATTGATGAATTCCAATAAAACCAGTCCTGAAACGAAAGCAAGACCGGCGATGGCTGAGCCAAACACCGGCCTTGAAGGGAATCGACCGCCAATTATGCAGTCGCTTTTGTATTTTGCTGGAAAACAGGAAGCCATCGACGCCCCAGGTGCCCATCCCGAAGCGCGATGACGTTTCTTCCTGCTTAAGCAGCCTTCTTGGTCTTGCGAGCAGCCGGCTTCTTGGCAGCTGGCTTCTTTGCAGCAGCAGGCTTCTTTGCAGCAGAAGCCTTGCGGCGGGCAGGAGCCTTGGAACGGACTGCAGCCGATGCCGTGGTCTTGGTCGACTTGCGAGCAGCAGGCTTCTTCGCAGCAGTCTTCTTTGCAGCGGCCTTCTTTGCCGGAGCCTTTTTGACGGCGGCCTTCTTTGCCGCAGCCTTCTTGACAGCAGCCTTCTTTGCTGGAGCCTTCTTGACAGCGGCCTTCTTTGCCGGAGCCTTCTTCGTAGTGGTTGCCATTTCTTTCT
>CAYGRH010000086.1:0-10642 GCA_964352165.1 uncultured Hyphomicrobiaceae bacterium
GAACCGCCGCAACCGCGGACTTTATCAATCAGCCATCCCCTCGCGCTTCGTCGATGAACTGCCCGAAGACCACGTCGAAGTAATTGAAGCCGCCAGCCCCTACGGCGGCATCGCTCACAACTACGGGCAATTCGGCGGCGGCTTCGGCCGTTCGAACCCATACGGCCAGAGCCGTTTCGACAAGACGGCCGGCACGGGCGGAGAAACGTCACCCTCCAGCGGATCAAGCTACGACACGCCGGGCTGGCAACGCGCGCAAAAGCAGTGGTCGAGCGACCGCATCGCCAACGACCGGGCAGAAGCCGCAAAGCGCGCGCGCAAAACCGGTCCGAAGACGATCGACGGCGAGCTTGTCGCCTCTTCGACGGAAACGTCGTCATTCAAGGAAGGCGAGCGCGTCTTTCACCAGAAGTTCGGCTACGGCCGCATCAATGCCGTCGACGGCAACAAGCTGACCATTGATTTCGAAAAGTCCGGCAGCAAGAGTGTCGTCGACAGCTTCGTGGAACGGCACTGAGCCTGATCGCTTGAGAGCGAAGCCTCTTTGCCTCAGTCGAAAGCGTGAATCAGTCTCAGGAAAAATGAGCCTGATCGCTTGAGAGAGCAGCGGGTAAGCTTCAATCAAGAGCGTGAATCCAGGTTAGCAAACATCAGCTCATGAAACTCGCGCCTGACGATTGCTCCGGCATGACATGAAATGCCAGCAACGCAAAGATTTGCTCCATTTAATTACATCGCACGCGGAGCGAATATTTCGTTGCGCTCGACATAATTCAACCATCTAGCTGCGGCTTTTCAGACATGGATCGTAGCTGTGGGAGTTGAGTCATGTTTGGTCGCAAATCGAACGTCGCGGGATCACATCCCGAACCCTCAAGACAAGACGGCTGGCAAAAGCCCGAGCCGGGCCAGCAACCCGCCACGTCCCAGCCGCAAAGCGGTTTCCCAGATCCGGCAAAGCCCCTGACGGCAACCAACGCGCCACCGCGCCAGCATCCCGCCACCGGCGACCCTTCCGTTTCCATCATCGGCAACAACCTGACGATGGAAGGCGACAACATCACGATCCGCTGCCAGGGCGCGCTCCAGGTCAACGGCAACATCAATGCCGAGCTTCATTGCGAGGAATTGACCGTCGGCGAAACGGGCCGCGTCGCCGGTTCCATCTCCGCCGACGACGTGCGGGTCCATGGCCGAGTGTCAGGCACCATAAACGGCTCGCATGTCACGCTTTACGCTTCCTCTGAAGTCGAAGGCGACATCAACAGCCAATACCTCGCAATCGAGCGCGGCGCGCGGTTCGATGGCCGCTCGCGGCGGGTCGATGAGGCAGGCGAGCTATCGCCTCAGCTCACAAACTCACAAGCAAACCAGGCCGCAACAGCCCCTGTCGCAACCTCCGTCGCACCGGGCTTTGCAACTGCTTCCACCGAGCCCACCGAAGAACCATCCCCGAACGTGACGGTTCCCTGGACCGGTGCCTAGGCCCTCGAACGTGAGGCGGTAGCTGGGTTCGGTGGTCGTCTCGTCCTTCATCGGCAAAAAATTGCAATGTGACCCGCTGGTCGTTTTGAGGAGCGCCCGGCTTTCATCCAAAGCCCTCGTGCGCAATCAACGCCTTATCGGTCACTCTGAACATCCAATCATCTGCTCCACATCAGACCTTTCGCCAAATGGCCATGTCCCGTCTCATGGGGCATGGTGCATCAGGTAAGGGGACGGGGAATTTTCGGCAGACGATATCGCTGACAGACGCGATACGAACGGCTGGCCTGTCTCAAGTATGAGACGACATTTTCGGGGCCCGGCGTTTTTTATGAGCAAGTCCAGTTTATTCCAGCGATTGTTCGGAAAACCGCTTCCGCCCGAAACTCCAGATTCCGGATCTCATCCAGCCGGCACAGCCGCGGCGCAATCAGCCAGCGGCGCAGAAGAAATCAAATCAGCGACCAGTTCTGAAACAAACCGCCCAGGTCAAGAACCTGGCCACCGCGGAGATGCATCCATGAGCGATAGCGCAAACCTCACCCTGCCCCGTTACGGTCATTTCGATCGTCTGTTGGCGGCCTGCAAGGGTCTGCCGCCGCTCAAGATTGCCGTCATCGCGCCCGAAGAAGAAAATGCGTTAAACGGCGCCCTTCTGGGTGCCGATGAAAACCTCATCACGCCGATCCTGATCGGTGATGCTGACAAGATCGCCAAAGCCGCGCAAGCATTGGGCCGCGATCTGTCGGGTTTCGAGGTCATCGATGTCAAGAGCCACGATCAGGCCGCAGCCAAAGCGGTGGCAATGATCCACGAGGGCAAAGCCAACGCTCTCATGAAAGGTCATCTGCACACCGAGGAGCTGCTCCGTCATGTCGTCAAGCGCGAAGGTGGTCTGCGCACGAAGCGCCGCCTGTCGCACGTCTACGCCTTTGACGTAGCTGGCCTTGACCGCATGCTGCTGGTCTCGGACGCGGCCATCAACATCGCGCCCGACCTTGCCGCAAAAGTCGACATCACGCAGAACGCCATCGACGTTGCCCTGGCCGTCGGACTTACCGAACCGAAGGTGGCCGTGCTGTCAGCGGTCGAAACCGTAAACCCCCAGATCCCCTCGACCATCGACGCTGCCACACTTTCAAAGATGGCCGAACGCGGACAGATCAAGGGCGGCATCGTCGACGGACCGCTGGCGATGGACAACGCCATGGATTTGGAAGCCGCCAAGACAAAGGGGATTACTTCGCCCGTCGCTGGCCGCGCGGAAGTCCTGATCGTTCCCAATCTGGAAGCCGGAAACATGGTCGCCAAGGAACTGATTTTCGTAGCCCATGCAGACTGCGCAGGAATCGTGGTTGGCGCAAGAGTACCGATCATCCTGACAAGCCGCGCCGACGACGCCAAGGCGCGACTGATTTCGAGCGCAATGGCAGTGCTGTGCGAGGCCGCAAAGTAGCGCTCGCGCCGGATGGGGCTGTGAACGGAAGCGCGATCGCTAAACTGACGCAGCCGTTCAGATCAAAACCTGAAACTCACCTTGGCCGACTGCCAATCAAGATAGAGGCTAAGCAGCCCGCTTATCGTTGATGATTTCCCAGGCGATGTTGATCTGCTTGATGCGTTCTTCGCGCTCAACCCGATCGGCTTCGTCCTTGGCGAGATCGGGATGCCAGCTCATGCGCAACGCATCAACGATCTTCTTGAGCGTCGCCTCGCTGACATCGGCATTCACCCCGAGCACCTGGTAGGCTTCGCCCTTCGATTGCGGTAGCCTGCTCAGGCGCTCGCCATGCAAACCACTCGAAAAACTAGCCGCGGCACTTTCGGCAATGCGCCTTACACGCTCCAGGTCGCGAACCGCACCGCGCAGCGTTGCCGCAGCGCGCGGCCCGGTCGGCGGCTGCTCTCCCGACCCGACGAATACCGATATCCGGTGCGCGATGTTGCGCAACTCGAACTCCAGCGTTTCACGCAACGGGCTTTCGGGCTTCACGTTGCCAACCGCTTCGGCGACCTGCTCAAACAACGCTTCGACGGATTTCAAGCCGCTTGCCACATTGCTCGCATCCATCCGCCCCTGCAGAGGGACTTGGCCTTCATGAGGCGGCTGCGCTTGCGGCGCTGCAGCGCTTCCCATCGGCCCGCGCCTCTGTGCAGCACCGTGGGAATGCACTGGCGATGTCTTGGCTGAAACCACGGTTTCACCGAAAGCCTGACCGACGCTTTCCAGCCGTTCGCGCAAAGTCGCTCCGCCCGCAGGGATCGGGCCATTCGCAACCCGCTTCCGCGATCGCACCGCTGACTTCACAGCACCGGCACCCGCGCGCGTCATCGACGCCAGCCCCGAACCGGCTGCACCCGAGGCAGCTCCAGCCGTTGCAACAGCCGACGCCATGGCAGCAAGACTACGCCCCGCAGCGACACCCAAAATGGAAGACGACGTCTTTGCAGCCGACCCTGCCTTGAGCTTCAAATTGGCCAAAGCCTGACCGCCGCGAACAGACCATTTCGCCACTGGCGGACTTTCCGGTTGCGCAGCCGCCATGGAAACAGGAGCCGCAACACCCGCACCGGTCTCTGGCAAAGGTGCTCCGCTCTCGCTGCTGCGACCGGACTGTTGAAGCCCGCCTCGCCGCCAGAAGACAAATCCGGCACCCGCAAGAGCACTCGTAACGGCCAGAAAACCGATGATGGCCATGACCCAGCCCGAGAGCAATCCGGGCCCGGCACTTTGCGACCCGATAGTACCGGTCTCATCAGGCGAAGGCGTAACACTTGCACTCCACCCTTGTGCAAGCTGGGTCTCCTGAACCTGTGTCTTGGGAATATCGGTTTGTCTGGAACTACCCGCGCTATCACCATCGGTGCCTTCGCGTGAGCGTGCCGCAAGAGATGGCTTGGCAACAGGTACTGGGATGTTGACAGCAACCGGCAGGACAGCACCGTCTCCGTCATTCAATGGCGCGTTCAACGCCGCAATTTTACTGGCCACACCCCCAACCTGAAGGCGCGAACCGACTTCCGCGATCGGTGCAAATCCCGGCGGGAGAATAAAGCGCGCATATCTGAATTCACCGGGTGCACCACCGGGTGCACTATTGCCATCGCCTGCCGCATCCGGCGAACTAGCAACGACGAAATGCAATCGTCCATCCTCAACGCGCGATGGTCCCAGGTCGCCGCCACGCATGCCCGCCGCGACCTTGTACCAGGCCACGCGGCTGCCCCCACACGACATATCGAACTGATGAATCGTCATGGATTTGCAATCGCGTCCGGCAGGATCCTTGCACGCGGTATAATTGCGCTGCCGCCGCGACCCTAGAATGGGGTAGCTGCGCGGTTGGGCCGAACGCGTGAGTTGAAGCTGCCCGTCCTTGACCTCACACGAAAACCGCATTTCGAGGCGATCGCCCGCCGCAAATGCGCTTCCCGCCGGAACCAAGGCCAGCGCAACAAGTACGTTCAATATTTTTGTTAAAAGTCGACGCACCAAGATCCCCCGCTCGGCCGCACGAAAACGAATGTCCCTTCTTTCCGCCGCAACCTGGGCACGACTGTGACAAAGCGAAAACACTCACACTGTTTTTTTCGATTGTTGGCCCTCACCCCTTGACGCTGACAGACAACGTGCAGTGCGGCGTACGGTTCAATCAGACCGCAAGAGGCCGGTAAATCCTGTCACCGCGAGCGAGGCCAAGACGAGGCCAAGCAAAGTTTCAACCACCGATAGAATATACAAAATGCCGCCGACGCTGAACACGATAACGCGGTTCACTCGCCGGCCATCGGCTCGCGACAGCGGATCTTGAGCACCCGTCAGCGACCGTTCAACGGCTTCGACGCCTCGCGAAATAAAGTCCGGAATCGGAATTTCGGCAAACGGCTGCCAATTGATATTGGGTCGCCAATGGTCAGCATATCCAAACGATACGAACGGCACGAACACATCGAACGAATAGCCCAGCGCGTTGAACGCCGGATAACCCTGCTCGAACCTCTGCCGCGTTTCCTGCGAATAGGCATCACGGTTCGTCACGACGAAGACCGTCTCATCATGGCAGCCCGGCGCAGAGCAATTGGACGCCGCCCACCCCCAAATGCCCGCAAACAATACAATGAACGCTGCCATCCAGGTCACTGTTCGCCAGGGGTTGTGCCCATAAAGAGCAAACAGATCGAGAATATAACCCTGCCACCGCTGGCCGGCCGTAGACGAGTGGCTGGCAAGCTCAAGCCGCCGCCGCGCAATCGAAATCGTGCGCGCATCGTCGTGGTAGCCCTGCTCGCCCAATCTACGGCCAAGCTGCACCCACGGCTGAGGTTTGAAATGATCGGCAATGTCGCAGTGCGCCTGCCCCTCCAGCCAAGCGATCCGGCGATGCGCCACGCGGTCGTCAGATCGCGCATGCATGCCCGGCATCTGCTCTCCACCTGATGGGTTGGCGAGATGGTCATAAGTCAGCCCGTCAAGCACCAGATGATCGATCTCACGGCCCTCGAGGCTCACCCCACGCGCTTCCGGCTCCGGAGGCCAGGCCGCCGAATAATCCTGATAGGAGCCGACACGCGCACGCGAAAGATCGACGATCCCTCTTGGACGGTTTTCCACGCGCGACGGCAGCAGCAATCGCGTCAGCTTCGCATCGATCAGACTAAGAACCGTCTCATCCCATCCCTGCTCCACGCTGCCCGCTTTTCCCGGCGGTGAAGACTTGGCTGGCTGCATCTCGCGCGCCAGTGCCGCGCTTACCATTTTACTTTCGCTTAGATCGACGTTCCCGGCGACTTCCGACTGATCGAGAACGATCGCTCCGACCGATTGAAATCCACCGTTCAGCTCGATATCACGCATGAACCGCGACCCGCTCGCCAGCAGGGCAACGCCTGAACCGACCTTAAGTGCGGCACCTCGCAGTCGAAACTGATTGCCGACTTCAACGGCAGGAAACCGCAGCGCACCGAATACCATTGAGCGCGAGAGATAACAGCCACCGCGAAGACGCGCGCCATCCGCACGCAAAGCCAGATCGGCGCCAAACAATCGCGCTTCTGTAAGCCGGAACTGACCGCCAACATCCGCCCCCGCGCAGGACAAAGACCCAACCAGCTTGGCACCCGCCATATCCCAGTTGACGCCTATTTTAATCCCATCAGCTCCGATCGCCTCACCACCACCTTCAATCTGCATGCCTTCGGCCAGAAAACTCTTGCCGATATCCGCACCCGAAAGCCGAACCGATCCGTTGATACTGGCGCCCGTGAAGTCAACGCCTTGGCGCACGTCAATGCCATCCCCGTCAAAAGCAATGCTTCCACCGTCAACGCTCATTCCACTAGCTGCAATCCGCCCGCCGATCCGGGCGTTGGGAAATCCCAGACGGCCCGCCACAACAGCCCGATCAAACAGCAGATCACCCTCGATGCGCGCGCTTTCCGCATCGATCGCGTACTCTTTAGCGTTGAATTGCGCATCTTCGGCGTAAATGCCGGCGCCAAGGTTGGAGCGCGGCAGCGACACAACCCCGCTGATTTTGGCGCGTCGCAGGATAAGCGGCCCAATGAGCCTCAATCCGGCTGCCAAGATCGCCTCGTTGCCATCGCCGATCTCTGTCCCATCGACCGCCAGCGCACCACCGATCTCCGCCCCACGGATCGACAGCCGGCCACTCACAACCCCGCCGCCAAGAAAAAACCCGTTATCGATCTGCACGCGATCGGCGATAATTGCCCCTTCGATCGTGCTGGAATGAATGCCAAGCCGTTTTAATCGGGCATCGCGCAGCAGGACCGTGCCGTTGTCACCTCCGCCCTCAATCCTCGAATGACGGATGATGATTGGCTTTGCGAAGGTGCTTCCTTCGAGGTCCAGGCCCCCGGTGACAATGGCTCGGTTAATCCTGATCCCGGCAGCCGAGACTTGCCAACCCGGCAATATGTCGTCGATCAGAAGCTTGAGAACCCGCCCTCGGATCTGCTGACGCTTGCAATCGATCACATCGCCACGACAAGCAGCCTCAACGACGAGCCGCTCGGCTTCGCTCAGTTCGACGCATTCGGGCTGTTCGCTGGCGACATCTCCGCTGTCGAAATCCTCAGCCATTCTTTCCGATCCCTCGCAAAACTATTCTGCCCGCCGCATCGGCAAAGCCCGTTGCCAGCCACTTTCCGCCCCTCCTGCCGCTAACCGGGTCCTGAAACAGGCCAGCGCCATGATCAAACAATGTCCAGCCAAACCAAGGCCGAACCGTTCTTCCCGGCAAACTCCGTTGACGGTGGATCAGCGCCGGGAAAGATGCAATACCTTCAAGGCACTGGCGAGGCCCGCAAGCCCGCAAGCCCGCAAGCAACGAATGCCATGAGTCCCGCGCAGCTAACGCAATTCGGGCATCAGATTAGAAAAGTCGTTTGATCGCGTCGAGACGCGAACTGGGGAGATGGTCAAGAACCTTCAAAGCGTCCGCGAGAAGTCGAAGAACGCGACGAAATCAACGCTGGTAATGACTTCGAGTTGCCTCAACAGTCGGCGGCACTCGACAACCCGAGATCAGCCGACATAAAAACAGCGGGTTTTAGTAACCAGTAGGCGTAGTGCACTAACCGAGGTTCGCCCAGACAGATCGGCCCCAGGAGCCCCAAGAGCCTCCAGGTCGGTGATGGCACCCCACGGTCAGCAATAACTGGACGGGAGGTTTGAGTTATGTCCCCGGTCGACACCACCGCAGCATCGTTCAGCGGAGTTCGAGAAACCGAATCCGTCCAACCGGCTTCGAGAAGTCCCGGAGGGCGCCACACCCCTGCTGCAACAATCATCGAAACAGCACCCTCTCCACTGTCTGGCGTCGACATTCTCAAGCCTGATTCCGAACGCGCCCGCGAACGCTTCATTCCCGTCACCCGTTTCGCCCTGATGGAACGCCTGACCGTGCCGGAGGCCTGGCCAGCAAAAGAAGCAGGCGTTGCGCGTCGTTTCTTCAGCTACCTCGATTACTGGCGCCACCAGCAATACGGTATGAAATTGCTGGAACTGGAGCAGGTCTACGAGCCGTTCAGCCCCGATTCCGATCTGTTGATGACCCGCGAGTTCTCCGACGATGAACTCGTTCACATGCAGACCCGCGTCATTTCCCAGATGCGCGACGTTCTCCAGCAGGCGAACTACGAGGAGATCGATCCCGACATCATTACCGAGATTATGACGGCTGAAACGCACTACGGCCTCGACCTGCACGTCGATTTTTCGCTATTCGAAGAATGCATGGTCTTCTACCGCGGCGCGTCCACCCGCAAGGACCAACGGCGCCAATGGCGCAAGTTCATGCGCAAGGAAGAGTTCGACGTTCCAATTTTCCAGCGACTGTTCCTGCTCTTCAAGCTGAAGACGCTTGAACAATGCACGCGCGACTTCATGCAGAAAGAAAAGGTCTCCCACAAGGAGGCTCTCCGCATGGCCAAAAAACAGCGCGCGCACTTGCCCGCCGCTGTCACGGTCGGCAACATCTACATGAAGCTCTTCAAGAACATCCCGCGATCCGATGTGGAAATGATCTTTCCCAACACGATCGTGAAGTACCGCATGTTCGACAAGATCAAGCTGGGCGGCGGCAGCGCCGTCGGCATCGGCTCATCCGTTGCCGTAGCCGCCGGCAAGATCGGCGTTGCCGCCACGAACCCTGTTGCAGCGGTCATGCTGGTCGGCGGACTTGGTGCCGCCGTGTTCCGCCAGGCAATGAACTTCGTCAACACCAAGCAGCGTTACATGGTGGTGATGGCGCAAAACCTCTATTTCCATTCGATGGCCGACAACCGGGGCGTCATGATCAAGTTGATCGACCGGGCTGCCGAAGAAGACGTCAAAGAGGAGATACTGCTCTACTCCGTGCTGGCCAAGGAGCGCGCGCACAAGTCCGATCTGCGCGCCATCGATCTTGCAATCGAACAGTACCTCTGCAAGACGTTCGGCATCGAAGTTGATTTCGACCTTGATGACGCACTGAGCCGCCTGCTTCACGACGGCATCGTGACCGAAAATCCTGACGGTACGCTGACCACCCTGCCGCCCAAGGAAGCCGCAGAACACCTTGATGCAAAATGGGATGTGTTCCTCGACAACCTGCCTGACGTTAAAGAGCACGTCGGCGAAGGCGAAGAGCTCGAGGCCTCAACCGAAGTCCCTGCGGCCATCGTCGCAAGCGCGAAAAAAAAGCAAGAGGCGTTAGCCCTGGGTCCCAACAGCCGGCTACCTCAATCCCAGGACGCCACGTGACATCCACGCATCAACCCGCCCCTGTCGTCGCTTCAATGGAGCTTTCCGATCGCAACCTCGCCCGCTCGCTGGCAGGCGCACTGCAGGATCTGATCGAACCACCACCAGATGCCTTGACCATTTTCGAAGTTCCAGCCATCGGGCCGGGACACGCCCCCACCTGGCGGATCGAGGCCTATTACGACAGCGAAGATGCCACACAAGGATTGGCGCAGACACTCGGCGAAATCATCGGCTGCGCCCCACCACACGTTAGCGTCGGCGAAGTACCCGACGAAAACTGGGTCGCCCTGTCCCAAAAGGCGCTACCTCCTGTCAGCTCCGGCGGGTTCACCGTCCACGGCAGCCACGACCGGATAAAAGTTGGCTTTTCGCCCAACGCCATCGAGATCGATGCCGGCGAGGCATTCGGCACAGCCCACCATTCAACGACCTACGGCTGCCTCGACGCTATCGGCGAACTGACACCGAAGTCGGCTTTCGCGAACGTTCTGGATTTGGGTTGTGGTTCGGGCGTTCTCGCCATCGCAGCCAAACGCCGGCTTCCACACGCTCGCGTCATGGCAACCGACATCGACGCTCAATCCTGCGTGGTGGCAGCTTCGAACATGACGGTAAACCGCATGCGCGGGCGGATTGAGGTCTTTGCAGCGGACGGCCTCGAACATCCACGGGTGCGCGCTCGAAAACCGTTCGATCTTCTGATCGCGAATATTCTGGCAGCACCCCTGATTTTTCTGTCCAAGGATATTGCCCGTGCTGTCGCCCCAGGTGGCACGCTCGTATTATCGGGTCTGTTGGTGCATCAGGCCCGCCAGGTCAACGCAGCATACCGGGCAGCGGGCTTCGATCTTGTCGCCCACCGCCGCTTTACGGAATGGTCAACACTGA
>CAYGRH010000087.1:0-10073 GCA_964352165.1 uncultured Hyphomicrobiaceae bacterium
CGCCAGTCATGGGTCTGCACCCGGTCATGAAGCTTCCCGCTTCGACCAGGAGATGATGGCGATCGCGCTGCGCATGGCCCGCCGTGGCTTGGGGACAACCGCGCCAAACCCGGCGGTTGGTGCGATCATAGCGGATGAAAACACCGGCGAAGTGATCGCCCGCGGCTGGACCCAGCCCGGCGGACGGCCTCACGCCGAGACCGAAGCGCTCGCTCGCGCCGGGGACCGCGCAAAGGGCAAAACCATTTACGTCACGCTTGAGCCATGCTCGCACCATGGCCGCACCGCTCCCTGCGCCGATGCAATTCTGGCAGCCGGACTGTCCCGCGTCGTCGTCGGCATCGAGGACCCTGACCCGCGCGTTTCGGGGCGTGGCCTGAGGCGTCTGCGCGAATCCGGTGTGGCCGTCACGCGAAGTGTCCTTGCCGAACAGGCGCGTCGCGTGACACGCGGGCATGTCGTCCGCGTCACCGAACGCCGTCCGTTCGTACAACTCAAGATGGCCCTTGATACCAACGGTGAGGTGGCGCGCGGGCAGGATGGGAAACCCGTATGGGTCACCGGCCCGTTGGCGCGCGCGCACGGACACCTGCTGCGCGCGCAATCCGATGCCATCGTCGTTGGTGCGGGCACCGTGCGCGATGATGATCCCGATCTCACCTGTCGCCTGCCCGGCTTGGCCGCACGTTCGCCGGTTCGCGTAATCATCGCAGGCCGCAGCCTGCCCGATCCGCAATGCCGATTAGTCCAAACCGCTCAAATCGTGCCGGTCCTGATTTTTGCCTCGCCGCAGGCAGATAAACAACGGCTGGAACATCTTCGCGCATCCGGGTGCCGCGTCACCGTTCCCGCGACAGTCGGCGGAAAGCTGTGGCTCCCATCGATCATGGAGGCCTTGGTCGCAGAAGGCATCACGCGCATCCTCATCGAAGGCGGTCCGCGTCTGTGGCAAGACTTCGTGTCAGCGCGCCTCGTTGATGAAGTCGTGCAGTTCCGAGCGCTGGGCGATGCCGCGCCGCCGCTGCTTCAGTTAGCAAACAGCGCACGCGACGCCCACGCACAAAAGGTTCCTATGAACCGCGTTACGGTCGGCGATGTCCGCAGGCTCGACAACGATGCGATGATCGTTCTGCAAATCGATTGAAGGAAGTTTTAAAAATGTTCACGGGTATCATTACCGACATCGGGACCGTTTTCGGCAGCGATGGCGAGAGCTTCGAGATCGCCTCGCATTATCCGGCAGCCTCAATCGATCTGGGTGCTTCGATCTGCTGCGACGGCTGCTGTCTGACAACAACGCAGATCAAGGCAGTCGAAGGTGGCAGCCACTTCCGCGTGGATGTCTCCAACGAGACCCGCTCCAAGACCACGCTCGGTTCATGGCAGCCGGGGCAGCGAATTAACCTCGAACGTTCGTTGACGCTCGGCGCGGAGATGGGTGGTCACGTCGTATCCGGACACATTGACGGCACCGCCAAGATTACCGCGATCACCGAAGATGGCGACAGCCGCCGCTTTACCTTTGAAGCACCTGAGCATCTGGCATTATATATAGCGCCGAAAGGTTCGGTGGCCCTTGATGGCACATCGCTGACAGTCAACGAAGTGCGCGGCGCCTGCTTTGGCATCAATCTCATCCCGCACACCTTGACGACGACGACGTGGGGCGCGAAAACCGTCGGCCAAGCCATCAATCTGGAAGTTGATTTGTTCGCGCGCTACGTCGCGCGGCTCATGGAGTTTCGTCAGTGACCGAGAGCCCTGCCAATATCGTCTACGCGGAAGGCAAGGGCTTCCTGTCGTCCACTGAGGAAATCGTCGAGGATATGCGCAACGGGCGCATGGTGATCCTGGTTGACGCCGAAGACCGCGAGAACGAAGGCGATCTCGTAATTCCCGCACAAATGGCAACGCCTGATGCCGTGAATTTCATGGCCACGCACGGTCGCGGCCTCATCTGTCTCACGCTCAATCAGGCCCGCGCAGAAGAGCTACACCTGTCGCAGATGGTGCGCGCCAACGCCTCGCGCAATCGCACCGCCTTCACGCAATCCATTGAGGCGCGCGAAGGCATCTCGACGGGAATTTCTGCCCACGATCGCGCACGCACCATCGCCACCGCCATCGACCCGACACGGGCGGCCTCCGATATTGTTTCCCCCGGCCATGTGTTTCCGCTGGTCGCGCGTGAAGGCGGCGTCCTCATGCGCGCCGGCCATACCGAAGCATCGATCGATCTCTGCCGGGTTGCAGGTCTGTATCCGGCAGCCGTCATCTGCGAGATCATGAACGACGACGGCACCATGGCCCGCGTTCCCGACTTGATCCCGTTCGCGCAACGCCACGGTCTCAAGATCGGAACCATTTCCGATCTGATCGCATACCGGCTGCGCCACGACCGCGTGGTCGAGCAGGTCGCCGTAGCCGACGTCGACAGTGCACATGGCGGAGGCTTCCGACTGCATGTTTATGAAACGACCGTCGAACCAGTTGAGCATATGGCGCTCGTCAAGGGCGATCTGAGTGCTCCCGGCCCTGTGCTCGTGCGTGTTCATGCCGTCAATCCGCTTGCCGATCTCGCAGGCATCGGACTGGGCAAGGCAGACCCTGCTGGAAGCGCAAAATCCCAAGTCGTCAAGTCACTGGAGGCTGTCAGCGAAGAGGGTCGGGGCGTTGTCATCCTGATCCGTGATCTTGCACCTAAATCGATTTCAGGGCTGGTTTCCAACGACACCGCCAAATCCGAAGACGACACGCGCCGCCGCCGCGAACGCCGCCAAGTCGAAATCGGAGTCGGTTCGCAGATCCTCCGCGATCTGGGCGTGCGTGATATGATCCTGCTCACCAATTCGCCTGCACATGTTTATGTCGGTCTGGAAGCGTTCGGTCTGCGGATCGTAGGCACGCGCAGCATACTCTGAGAGGGGCGGCTATGGTTGTAAGAACGGGCAGGGCCGTATCCGGTCAGCCGGGCGGACGCGCCGCGCCGTCCGGCCCGATCAAGGCGCATGTACTGATCATCGAAGCGCCTTATTATGACGACGTGTCGGGTGCTCTCGCATCCGGAGCGTTGGCGGAACTGGAAGCCCGGGGAGCCACGTTTGAGCGCATAGAGGTGCCCGGCGCTTTGGAGATCCCCCAGGTGCTGGCCCAGGTGCTGGCCCAAAATTCAACCCAGGTGCCCAGACAGACTGCGGCGCAATCGACACTGGACACGAAAAGTGCTTCGGCACGGAAATTCGACGGCGTAATCGCGCTAGGTTGCGTCATCCGCGGAGAAACCGCGCACTACGACATCGTGGTCAACAACGCCAATCATTGGCTTATGGAGCTCGCTATCACCAACAAGATCCCATTGGGCAACGGCATACTGACCGTCGATACACATGACCAAGCGATGGCGCGCGCCAACGGCGGTCGCGCGGGCAAGGGCGGCGATGCCGCGCATGCGTGCCTGCGGCTGGTCGAGATCGGTCGCGATTTTTCCGGTGCCGGGCAATGAGCAACGAGCCAAAAGACGACGGCCCGCAAGACACCGGAAGCCAAAGTCAAACCGGCGGCAAAGCCCATACGGGAGGCAAATCTGCCCGCAGATCATCCAAGGCGGGAAAAAACACCGGCCCCAATCCGCGCAGCGCGGCGCGGACCGGCGCCGTCCAGGCGCTTTATCAGATGGATCTGGCCGGTAGCGACGTCGCGACCGTGATTCACGAATTTACGACATTGCGGTTTACCGATGCCGTGCCGGATGCTGGTCAGCCCGAACCCGACGAAGCGATGGCGGTAGCAGCCGAAGCTGTAAAGTCTGCAGACCCCGTCTTCTTTTCTGAATTGCTGCGCGGTGTCGTGCGCCGTCAGCGCGATATCGATCCAATGATCGAACAACAGTTGGCAACGGGTTGGCGGCTGTTGCGCATCGATTCCATTCTGCGGGCGGTCTTGCGCGCTGGCACCTTCGAATTGATCGAACGCCAGGACGTGCCCGCTCGCGTCATCATCAATGAATACGTAAACGTCGCGCACGCCTTTTTCAGTGAGGATGAGCCGCGCGTCGTCAACGGCATCCTCGACCGGATGGCAAAGCGTCTGCGCGTCGCCGAATTCGAGGGCAAGAGGCCGACCGATGCAAAGCATATGAAATCTGCAGATCGCGAAGATGGAAAAGACACCCCGATAAGCAAGGAGCCGCACGCGCCTTCCCCGCAGAAAGAGCCAGGCCCGGCGGATACGTGATGGTTAGCGCGCGCCAACAGCTCGAGTGGGCAGACGAAAGCGCGCTGATCGCCGAACTGTTCTTGCCGCTGACGAATGCTCGCCCCGGCGCCTGCGATCTCAAAGACGACGCAGCGTGGCTTAGCCCGCCTCCCGGCCACGATCTCGTGATTTCGACAGACGGACTGATCGAAGGCGTCCACTTCCTGGCTGGCGCAAACCCAGCCGACGTTGGATGGAAGGCGCTCGCTGTCAACGTGTCCGACATCGTTGCAAAAGGGGCAAACCCGCTACTTTACGTGATGAACATCGCCCTGCCGGCAGATCAGCCAACCAGCGAGACTGCTTGTTGGCTGCGCGGCTTCGTCGAAGGGCTGGCGCAGGCGCAAACCGCTTTCGGATGTACGCTGACCGGCGGTGATACCGACCGCACACCAGGGCCGCTTTCGGTAACGATTACGGCCATAGGCACGCTGCCCTCTGGCACGATGATCCGCCGCAACTCAGCCAGCACCGGCGACGTGGTCTGCGTCTGCGGGCCCATAGGAGATGCGCATTTGGGCCTGCGACTGGAGCGCGAACCTGGCTTGCGGGAGGCCTGGCAACTATCAGCACCCGAAACCGATCACCTCAGGTCGCAGTTCAATCGCCCAGTCCCCCCAGTGCGGCTGGCAGGTGCCATCGCTAAACATGCCTCAGCTGCCATGGATGTATCCGACGGCCTGATTGCTGATCTTGCCAAGTTGGCGTCTGCATCCAGTTGTGGTGCTGAAATTACCGCGGGAAAAATTCCCGTTTCAGATCCAGCCGTCAAGGTGCTTGCAGCACAAGGTGCCAGCATCGCGGATTTGATCACGGGCGGAGAGGACTACACGATCCTGGCGGCAGTTCCCGGCCCCAATCTTGACGCGCTAACTTCTGAAGCGGCCCGCGTGGGCCATCAGGTGACAGCCATCGGCCGAATGACCGAAGGCAGCGCCCTCATCGTTCTCGACGGCAATGGGCGAACCATGCAGTTCAATCGGCCCGGCTGGGATCATCTGTCTTCCAGCAGCTAGCGACATGCAGGATAATGGTATTTTCCAGTGCGGCATCTCGCCAGCCTCAAGCCAAACAGGCATGGCACACTGGCTCATGTCTCGCCCGGCATGATAGAAGGGAAGAATGACTGACCCCGGTTGTTGGCTGCCCCGGATCCGGCGGCATGGAACACCGGCCGTGAGCTTTGCGTTTCCGCATTGAGGGCCGATCGAGGTGACGGCATCACGCCATTGTCAAATGTCTTTGTTTGGCCACATGCGTGCGGGTTAGGTACCTTAAAAACGTGCCGTTCGAGAGCGCAGGTGCCCGCGTCCTTTTGAGATTTCTCCGGCCTCTAACCACAGGAATTGCATATGTCCACAGAGCGCTCCAAATCGGCGAAAGCCGGAGCCCAGCAGCGCGCTGATCAGACCCGCCGGGGTGTTTTGAAGGCTGCGCTCGCTGTGGGTACCGCCGCTGTTGGAGCGTCTGCATTGCCGCGCTCGCTTTCCGCGCAGTCGGATGCTTGGTGGGAATCGATCATTGGCCACGGTTCCCAGCACGATCGTCGTCAGCGGCAGACCGAATCGCGCGCACGCCGCGCAGCCCAACTCCAGGATTTACGCGACAACGCAACACCCTGGCGCAGCGATGTCATGGTTGATTCCACACAAGCCGCTATCGAACGCTATCGCAAGCTGGTGAGCATCGGCGGTTGGCAGACTGTTCCAGGGCCGCGCTTGTTGCGTCCCGGCGATGATGATGAGCGGGTTCCGATTCTGCGCCGCAGGCTGCGCGTTGAAGGCGACCTCTCCCCGGCCGGAAATTATTATGAGAGCTACAACTTCGATGCAGATCTCGAACGCGGTGTGAAGAATTTCCAGTCGCGTCATGGCCTTCGCGTCAGCGGTCGCGTCGATCGCCCGACGTTCGCCGCTTTGAACGTTTCAGCCGACATGCGCCTTAATCAGCTCAATCTGAACCTGCGCCGAATCAGAGAGCTGATGAATACCCGGATCGAAGACCGCTACATCCTCGTCAACGTGCCAGCCTATCAACTGGAAGCTGTCGAACGCTACGAAGTCCAGCAGCGCCACCGCGTGATTGCCGGCCGCCCCGGCCGTGAAACGCCGAATGTGCAGGCGACCATCCGGGCGCTCAATTTCTTCCCGTATTGGCGCGTTCCTCTGAGTGTCGCCCGCCTCGACCTCATCCCGCGCCTGATGAAAGAACCAGACTACCTCGACAAAGAACATATCCGCGCTGTCCGCGGCAGTTTCGACGGACCGGAAATCGATACGAGAACACTCGACTGGTCGCAGGTCGATACGAACGAGGTGTTTTTCCGCCAGGATCCGGGCGAGTGGAACGCGCTGGGCCTTGTACGCATCGACATGCCCAATGAGCACATCGTCTACATGCACGACACGCCGATGAAGAAGCTGTTCGAACAGCCAAGCCGCGCCTATTCAGCCGGTTGTGTGCGCGTGCAGGACGTCATGAAGCTTGCCGAATGGATCGCCCAGTATGAGATCGGCTGGGATCAACCCGGGCAGTCAGAAGCCGTCATCGCAGCGGGGCAACCGTTGACGCTTGAGCTGACGCGGCCCGTGCCGGTGTACTTCGCTTACATCACGGGTTGGGGTGAGCCGGATGGCACGGTGCAGTTCCGCCCGGACATATACGACCGCGACGGTGCGCGCGAGTTTGCCGGCGACATCGACCCCGACGATCCCGCTCCCCCGCCCAACCTGACGCCTTGAGGTAAGCCTGAAAGTCTCATGGCCTGCGCGTCGATGCGCCAGCCGAGCTGCCAAGCCAAAGTTGCTGGGCAACCAGCGCGCGCTCATGCCCGCCGCGCGAACAGCCCTCGCGGCGCAAGGCCATCAATAAATGGCCATGCCGAGGACGATGAGCGATAACGGACAAGTTGTTAGGGAATAAGGAACTTTGGCTCCGCGGGTAGGATTCGAACCTACGACCGATCGGTTAACAGCCGATTGCTCTACCACTGAGCTACCGCGGACCACGAGGCGAAGCGCCTTGGGAAGATGCGGGTATTAGCAGACCTTTCAGCCAAACCCAAGACCCTATTCGCGCAATCCCGTTCCAAATATCGCAAAACCGTAACGAAGCTGCTACCGGGCACCAGTTCAAGTCTTCACGCGCCCCAGACGGCACGCTTCCCCCTTCCCGCCCATGCCACGGCAAAGGGATGTAAACGCGCGCTGACGGCAACTCCTCGGCCGTTCATGCGGACAACAACCTGCACGGCCACGGCCGCCCGGCAATCCAGCTCCAATCCGAATGAACGACGAACCCGCCTCAGCGGAACCGGATGGGAATTGAAAACGAGCGCCGGGCACCGGCCGGTGGTTTCGGGAACGGCGAAGCCGATCTGACCGCGCTTAACGCCTTGTTGTCGAGCCCGGGATTGCCACTCGAACGCGACACGCGCGCTGAACTCAGGCTTCCAGACGCGCTGATGGAAAACGAGACCATGACCGTGCCCCGGCCCGATCCGCCGCGCGCGCGCGACGCCACACGAGCACGAACCTTGCCGCCATAGGCCGCGATTGCAGCCGACGAAGCGCGCTTTTTGCTTTTGCCGCCCGCGCCCGTTTTGGAATTGCCCTTGCGCGCGGCCTTCTTCTTTTTCGTCTTCTTTTTGGTGACCTTCTCGGTCTTTTTCTTCTTCGCTGTCTTCTTTTTCGGCGGCTCTTGCTTCTTTGGTTCGGTCTTCGTCTCGACCGGCTTGACCTTCACGACCGGCGGCGCGAGCTCCTTGATTTCCACTTCCTCGACAGGCTCGGAAGTCGGGATCTGGACAAGATCGGGCAGATCGGCGGGCGGTGGAACCGGGGCCGTCATCGCGACCTGCGAGACTGGCTCTGGAGTAACCTCTGGTTCTGCTACGTCCTCCGGTTCAACAGGATCGATGACGTCGACCACATCGGGTGAATCGACTTCAACGGCTGCCCCGATGATCCCGGCAAGCGAGTCGGCCATTTCGATCGTCGGGCCGACCGGCAGCGAGACTTCCGCGCCTGTGCTCGGCGGGCGAACGATCAGGAATAACGCAGCATGAACCGCTAGCGCCGCAACTCCGCACAAAAACCACTGAAAACCGCTGATGCGCATGTTTACCTGGCCTTCCGCGTCAGCAGTTTGACGTTGGTGACGCCGGCCTCATTTGCCATCGTCACGACGTCGATAAGGCGGGCAGCAGGCGCGGCCTTGTCGGCAACCACGGTAATGGCTTCGGCGCGGTCCTCGGACCAATTCGCGATCTGCCCGCGAAGTTCGCCCGCGTCGACCTCTATCCCGCCGATGAGAGCCTGCCCGTCGCCGCGGATGATGACCATTCTGGCCGCCGGAGCAGACTTCGAGGCGTTGATCGTTTCAGCAAGGCTGATCTCACGGTCGGAATACGGCCGGATCGTGCTGGCGACCAGGAAGAAGATCAAGATGAGAAACACCACGTTGATCAGCGGAACGAGGTTCTCCTCTTTGTGTTCCTTATGCGGGGTCGTCACGCGCATTCGAACTTGCCTGCCTTTAGATTGCTTTCCGGCCGCTGAAGGTCCGGACGAATTGAGATGTCAGTCAGCCACGTCAATACATGGCTGAATTCGTGTCACCGAACGACGACCACGCTTGCCAGCTTGGTTCCCCGCGCGAGTTCAAGAACCCTCACAAGGTCTTGCACGTTTGAGTCCTTGGCTGGCCGCACGACAGCCTTCGTCATGCCTTTGGCGATCAGTTCGTTGATCCTTGCGCTCATGCCCTCGACGTTGACGCTGGCTCCGTTGATGCTGAGCGCATCGGCACCCTGAACCTGTATCAGCACGATCTCATTCAGGCCGGCTGCGCTGCCTCCGCCGCGCGCTCCGGAGATCGGCATCGCGCTGAAGCGGAGAAATGTCGACGCCAGCATGAAGAAGATCAGCAGCAGGAAAACCACGTCGATAAGCGGGGTCAAGCTCAGCGCTGAGCGCTTCTTCCGGTTCTCATTCAGCCGCATGGGCAATCCTGATTCCCGATCCGGCAGCACCCGGGGCAATTTCGTCGGTAACCCGGCGTGTAAACAGGCTTGTCAGTGCTCCCTCGATATTCTCTTTTTCGCGTTCGATCCGGCCCTCGAACCAGTAGGTCACGAAGGCTGCCGGGATGGCGATGGCAAGCCCGACCGCGGTGGTCATAAGGGCAACCCAGATGCCGCCGGCAAGAACGGCCGGATCAGCTTCCGAGCCTGCATTCTGCAGGGCCTGGAAGGCTGCGATCATGCCGACAACGGTGCCGAACAGGCCCAACAGCGGGGCAATCTGCACGGTGGATTCGAGCACCCGCATATACGAGCGAAGTCCGCTGAGCTGCACCAGCGCAACCCGCTCCACGTCTTCGCGAACGGCATCCACGTTATCGGTGCGTTGCAGTCCGCGGATACCATGGGCCAGGACGCGCGCCGACGGGTTCCGCGATGAACTGACAGCCGAATAGGCATCGTCGTAGCGCCCGGCAATCCAATGCTCGATTGCGCTATTCGATTTGCGCGTCGAACCGACCCCAAGCCAAGAAAACTGCCAGAGTTTGATCAGCGTCACGGTAAGCGCGACGACCGATAGCGCCAGGAGGATCATGACAATCGGCCCGCCCTTATCGACAAAATCATAGGCAGCGTTGAAGTCCAGGCCGGCAAATGAGAATGCAGACGTCATGTCTGCCGAAGTTGCAGCGTCTACGGCCGGTCCGGCGTCCACGGACGTAGCAGCGGCGGCATCGGCTGGTGCATTCAACACGGCCGCTGGCGCATCAGACGCAGGCGTTGCGTCGGCGGTCGG
>CAYGRH010000087.1:10083-10570 GCA_964352165.1 uncultured Hyphomicrobiaceae bacterium
CTTGCGCCTGGGCATCTTCGATATCGGCGGCATAGGAAGTATTGGGCTGCGCCACGTGGCGGCTCCTTGTCGTTTTGGGGCATTTAGCGAGTGTGACTGCATTTGACAGTCACCATCGGTGTCGTTGCGGCTCGCCACATCTGCGATGGGGTGCTTTCCGAAAAAACGTATGCGAAATCGCCGCCAGTCTGAAGTCGACAACCATTTTGCACGTCAAATAGGGCTAAAGCGCCGCACCTTAGAGGTCGATGTTCCCGGAAGTAAACGGGATTAGTTCCCAAAATCGCAGGCGCATAGGCAACAAGGTAAATGGCTCGATGCCGGCACTGGCCGGAGGTCTCCACTGGTTCGGATTGCCCTCAGCGCATGCTGCGCAAAACGAGTGCGCAAGCCTCGCGAGAAAAAAGACAAGACCGGCTCCCACCATCAGGGCGAGGGAAAGCTGGAGGCCACGCCCGGAATCGAACCGGGGTGCACGGATTTGCAA
>CAYGRH010000088.1:0-6823 GCA_964352165.1 uncultured Hyphomicrobiaceae bacterium
ATCACGTGGAAGTACCCTTCGTGCATTCTGCGCGGCGATAACTCTCGCGGCGAATTCTATTCGATTGCGGTGTCGAACGGCCATCAGCAGGTCGACAGCGGCACGAAGATGATCCACCTGGGCAAAAACACGTCGAGCCGGATCATCTCGAAAGGCATCGCCGCCGGGTTCTCCGACAACACCTATCGCTGGCTTGTGTCGGCGCACCGCAAGGCGACGGGCGCGCGCAACTTTACCCAGTGCGACAGCTTGCTGATCGGCAACAACTGCGGGGCTCATACGGTGCCCTACATCGAAGCGAAAAACTCGACGGCGCATTTCGAGCACGAGGCGACGACGTCGAAGATATCCGACGACAAGCTGTTTTACTGCCGCCAGCGCGGCCTGAGCGAAGAAGAGGCTGTGGCGTTGATCGTCAATGGCTTTGTGCGTGACGTGCTGCAGCAATTGCCGATGGAGTTTATGGCGGAAACGCAAAAGCTGATCGGCATCTCGCTTGAAGGCTCGGTGGGCTAGGAGTGTGCGGCTTTGGCGTTGATCGGCGGTAAGCGAGGAGCAGTTGCGTTGGACAGCAAGGACCCGGAGTTCTGGTTCGCGCCGAAAAAGCACGGCTATGGCGCGACGCCGACGCACTGGAAAGGCTGGGTGGCAACGGCGGCTTTTGCAATGGCGCTGCCGGCTGTGTCGCTTCCGTTCCTTCTGTCGCTGACGGATGAGACTCGCACCGTAGGCATCATGCTCTGGGCGGGTGCCGTGTTGTGGGCAGTCTGGCAGTTCACGGTGTTCGCCAAGCGCAAGACGGACGGTGAGTGGCTCTGGCGCTGGAAGGGTGTGGCCTACCGTTCGATGCTGGATGACCTCGGCAAGGCGACCGAAGGCGGCACCGATGGAAAAGGTAACGACAAGAGCTGAGCGGAGTTTGCCGCTGGCTTGAAGAATTTGAGTTCGCGGTGGGCTTGTTGCCCCGTGGACTTGGAATGAAAATTGGAACCGGAGTGAAGCACGACATGCTTGAGATTAAAAACCTGCACGCCAAGATCGCCGAAGAGGACAAGATGATCCTCAATGGCATCGACCTTGTCATCCCGAAGGGCGAAGTCCATGCGATCATGGGGCCGAACGGTTCGGGCAAGTCGACGCTGTCTTACGTCCTTGCCGGTCGTGCCGACTATGAAGTGACCGAAGGCGATATCCTATGGAATGGTCAGTCGCTGCTTGAGCTTGAGCCCGATGAGCGGGCGGCCGCCGGCGTCTTCCTGGCGTTCCAGTATCCGATGGAAATTCCAGGTGTGGCAGGCCTGACGTTCCTGCGTACGGCTGTCAACGCGCTGCGCAAGAGGCGCGGTGGCGAGGAGTTGACGACGCCTGCGTTCATGAAGCTGGCAAAGGAGCTTGGAGCCAAACTCAACATCGACATCGAGATGCTCAAGCGTCCGGTGAACGTCGGGTTCTCGGGCGGCGAAAAGAAGCGCTCGGAAATACTGCAGATGGCCATGCTTGAGCCGACGCTCTGCGTGCTCGATGAAACCGATTCCGGCCTTGATATCGATGCGCTTCGCGTCGTCTCCGACGGCGTGAATGCATTGCGTGGGCCTGATCGCGCGATGCTGGTCATCACGCACTATCAGCGTTTGTTGAACTACATCGTGCCTGACAAAGTGCATGTGTTGGCTCAGGGCAAGATCCAGCGTTCGGGCGGCAAGGAACTCGCGCTTGAACTCGAAAAGTCCGGCTATGCCGAGTACGGCGAAAAAGCGGCTTGATCGAGACGCGCGTAGGAGGCGCAAAATGAACGTGGCATCAATGAAGACAAAGGCCGAACAGACCCTTGCGGAAGCATTCGACCGCCATTCCGGCGACTTGCCCGGGGGGGAGGTCGTGAAGGCCGCGCGCCGTTCGGCCATGGCGAAGTTCGGTACGCTTGGACTGCCGCATCGGCGCATTGAAGAGTGGAAGTACACCGACCTTCGCAATCAGATGAAGGATGTTCCGCCGCTGAACATTGGCGATGAGAGCCCGGCCACGATTGCGGATGTCATCGTGGCGCTTGGGCCGTTGGCCCAGCTTGATGCTCATCGCATTGTATTCGTGAATGGCCGTCATCGCCCAGAGCTGTCGAGCACGGACGCTTTGGATGGCTTTGAGATGGCTTCGCTGGCGGCCGCGCTTTCAAGCGGTCAGGACAAGGTTGCCGAAGGCCTCGTTCAGACGAGTGGGCCCGAAAACGATGCCGTTCTGGCGCTCAACACCGCCTACATGAGCGATGGTGCGCTGGTGCGGATTGCGGCGGGAGCAAAGCTTTCCAAGCCGGTGATCATCGCACAGGTCAGTGCTGGACCAACTGCCGGGTTCACGGCGACACGCAATGTGATCAACGCTGGCAAGGATAGCGAGGCGACGATCATTGAAGCGTTCGTGTCCGTTCCTGGGACGCCGGGCGCCGGTCAGACGAATGCTGCAAGCGAGGTCTCTGTCGGAGACGGTGCCGCCTTCACGCACATCAAGTGCGTCGTCGATCAAGGCGCTGTCACGCATCTGGCAAACTGGATGGTGACTATTGGGGCAAGTGCCGACTACCGCTGCTTCCAGCTCACGCAGGGGGTCGGACTGGCCCGCAATCAGATTTTTGCTGACTTCAAGGGCGAAGACGCAAAGATCGATATCTCCGGTGCCTTCCTGGCGCGGGACGATGAGCACATCGATACAACTCTTGTGGTCGAGCACGCCGTACCATCCTGCGAAAGCAGAGAGTTGTTCAAGGGCGTCCTCAACGGGCGCGCTCGCGGCATCTTCCAGGGCAAGGTGATTGTGCGCAAAGAAGCGCAGAAGACGGACGGAAAGCAAATGGCGCAGGCCTTGATGCTGAGCCCCGATGCCGAATTCGATTCAAAGCCCGAGCTTGAGATTTATGCCGATGACGTTGTCTGCGGGCATGGTTCAACGGTTGCGGAAATCGACGAAGACCTGCTTTTTTACTGCCAGTCGCGCGGTATCACGACGGCAGTGGCGAAGGTGCTGTTGACGGAATCGTTCATCGGTGAAGCAATCGAGCAGGTTGAGGATGAGGCAATCCGCGAAGCGTTGATGGTATTTGCCAGAGGCTGGCTTGAAGTCGACAGCGGTGCGGTCGAGCGGACCTGATTGTTTGGCCCTTGCGGGTGAGTTGCCTGCTGGGGCGTATGGAAAGACGGAAGAGGACCTCATGGTCGCAGAAACACAACTGAGCATGCAGGAAGCGGGTTCTTCGGGGCCCTCGGGCGGGACATCGGTCGAAAAGGCTACGGCGGGCTACGACGTCGAGCACATCCGGGCGGATTTCCCGATCCTATTCCGCGAAGTGTACGGCAAACCGCTTGTGTATCTCGACAACGGAGCGTCCGCGCAAAAGCCGCGTTCGGTGCTCGAGGCGATGGACCATGCCTATCGGTTTGAGTACGCCAACGTGCACCGCGGGCTGCATTACCTTTCGAACACGGCGACCGCCAAGTTTGAAGAAGCTCGCGAGACGACGCGCCGGTTTTTGAATGCCGGCAGTACGGATGAGATCATTTTTACCCGCAACGCGACGGGTGCGATCAATCTTGTGGCGCAGTCCTACGGCGGCATGGTGATCGGTGAGGGCGACGAAATCGTGCTGTCGATCATGGAACATCACTCCAACATCGTTCCGTGGAACTATCATCGCGAGCGCAACGGTGCCGTGCTGAAATGGGCTCCGATCTCTGATCGCGGCGATTTCCTGATCGAGGAATTCGAGCAGCTCCTTACGCCCAAAACCAAGATCGTTGCGATTACGCATATGTCGAACGTGTTGGGGACGCTCACTCCGATAAAAGAAGTGATTGCGCTGGCGCATGCGCGCGGCATTCCGGTTCTGGTCGATGGTTCTCAGGCAGCCGTCCACATGCCGGTCGATGTGCGCGATCTCGATTGCGATTTCTACGTCTTCACCGGACACAAGACCTACGGCCCGACGGGCATGGGCGTTCTGTACGCGAAAAAGCAGCATCTCGATGCCATGCCTCCTTATGAGGGCGGCGGGGAGATGATCGAGACGGTGAGCGTCGACAAGGTCACGTATGCCGCGCCGCCCCATCGCTTCGAGGCCGGTACGCCTGCAATCGTGGAAGCCATCGGGCTTGGCACCGCGCTCAACTATATGATGCAGGTGGGCCGGGACAATATCGCGCGCCATGAAGCGGGCCTTCGGGACTATGCGCATGAGCGGATGTCCGAATTCGACTGGCTGACCATTCACGGCAACACGCCGGACAAGGGGGCGATTGTCTCGTTCTCGATCGACGGTCTGCATCCACACGACATCTCGACCATCGTGGATCGCTCGGGGATTGCTGTTCGCGCAGGTCATCACTGTGCGCAGCCGCTGATGGATCGCCTCGGAGTATCTGCGACCTGCAGGGCGTCGTTTGCCATGTATAATACCAAGGCGGAGATAGATGCCCTGGTCGATGCGCTGGTTCGGGCGCGGGAGTTCTTTTCATGATCAACAGTAAGTACCAAGAAATTGACGACCAGCCCTGGTTTGTGAAGCCGGGGGGCGCACAGCCTGCTGATGCTGCCGCCGACGCACCGAGCGAAGCGGCGGCTGAGCCCTCGGGTGCCTCTGACGTAGAAAAAGTAGCCGAAGCGGGAACTGACATTGAGGTTGGCGGCGATAGTAGAAAGCCCGCACCCACAGTTGCCGAAGGCGGGACGCCCATGCCTGGCACGTCGCTGTCGACGGAGCAGATCGAGCAGATGACCGAAGACATCATCGCGGCGCTGAAGACCGTGCATGATCCGGAGATCCCATCGGATATCTACGAACTTGGGCTGATCTACCGGATAGACATCAGTGATGAGCGCGAGGTGGAAGTCGACATGACGCTGACGGCTCCGGGGTGTCCGGTTGCCGGAGAGATGCCGCAGTGGGTGGATAACGCCGTACGGACGGTTCCCGGTGTAATGGACGTGAAGGTCAACCTCGTGTTCGATCCGCCGTGGGATATGAGTCGGATGTCGGATGAGGCGAAGCTTGCTGTGGGGATGTTCTGATCACGCAGGATGCGGCCGGAGAATTTGAAACCGAGCGTCGCCCGCACCAGATAGATGAAGCGCAGTAGAGTTGCCGCGCTTGGACATGAGCCTTCCATTGAAGGCTGCAACGAATGGATGACGAATGATGGCCACTGAGACCCGTGCCAGACCTAAGGTTATGACCCTGACTGACGCTGCCGCAATGCGCGTGCAGGAGATCATGGCTGGCAAACCGGGGGTCGTCGGATTGCGCATCGGCGTCAAAAAGGGCGGATGCGCGGGAATGGAATACACCATGTCCTGGGCTGAAGAACGCGACAAGTTCGATGAAGTGATCGAGGACAAGGGCGCGACGGTGCTGATCGAGCCAATGGCCGTGATGTACCTTCTCGGCACGCAGATGGATTACGCGGTCGACAAGCTGTCTTCAGGTTTTGTGTTCAACAACCCCAATCAGCAGAGTGCATGCGGGTGCGGTGAAAGCGTCGAACTGTCTCCAGCATCAGCGGAGAAGCTTGACGCGCTTAAGGACTGATCGCTTATGCCTGATGCGCCGCCTGATGCCCGCTGGGTCGAGAACGTCCTGACCTTCTGGTTTGATGATCTCACGCGGGCAGACTGGTTCGCCACGAGTTCCGACGTGGACGCGCGCATTGCGCGAGAATTTGCTGACACCGTTTCCTGGCTCGCAGCAGCCGACATCGATAGCTGCTTGGTGAATGCGCGAACGGCGCTTGCTGCAATCATTGCTCTCGACCAGTTTCCTCGAAATCTCTACCGCGGCACCGCGCGTTCGTTTGCCTATGACGGCAAAGCGCGCGCGATTTCCATTGCAGCCATCGCGTTCGGTTTTGACGAGCAATTGGGCAAAGACGAGCGACTATTCGTTTACCTTCCATTCGAGCATAGCGAGGCCATCACCGACCAGGAGCGCGCAGTGGAACTGATTGCGCGCCTTGGTGATGAAAACTACGACGGCTTTGCTGTCGCCCATCGCGATATCATTGCCCGGTTCGGGCGGTTTCCTCATCGCAACGACGCGCTGGGCCGGGCTTCGACGCCGGAAGAGCTGGCCTATCTGGCCGATGGTGGGCAGACATTCGGCGTGCCGACGTCGGAAAAGGGACACGAGCCGGGCGGGAGCTGATCGCCCGTCCGTGATCAACTCTTCGGATTAATCCTGGGGCAATGGCCGGGATCACCGATGCGATCCGTCATCGCGCGTGCTGGAACGGAAGGGAGCAGCGATGGGAGCAAATTCCGAGTTCATCGCATTGCTAGAAGATCTGCTTGATGGCTTTGAGCCGGTCCGGGCCAAAAGCATGTTTGGAGGCGCCGGCCTTTATGCGGGCGATACGATGTTCGGGCTTATCGCTGATGACGTCTTGTTTCTGAAGGCCGATGCCAAGACGTCTGAGCGGTTCAAAGCTGAGGGATGCGAGCCGTTCACTTATGAGGGCAAGTCAAAGCCCATCGTGATGTCCTACTGGCGGGTGCCGGAGCGGCTTTATGAAGATGCCGATGAGTTCAAGGCATGGGCGCGGGATGCGCTCGGTGTGGCGCGGGCTGCGAAGAGGGCGAAACCGGTGAAGAAGGCGAAACCGGCCGGGCATGCGAAGTCAAAACCGCAGCGTTGAAGTTATCAGTCGTCCGTTTAGTTCGTAACACCGCATCGTTCTTTGAAAACTGTGGTGACGCGGTTTGGGCAGTTCGGACGAGAGTGGGACGACCCCCCCTCTCTCGCCGAAAACCAGTTGTCAGTCGGATGCTGAGACTTTCGTGCGGC
>CAYGRH010000088.1:6833-10512 GCA_964352165.1 uncultured Hyphomicrobiaceae bacterium
CGGCCGGATGGCGCAGAAGCCGCTTCCTTTTTGGCGGGCGACTTGCGAACAGGGCGGCGCAAGAAGGCCGGCACGTTATCGGCGAAGCCGGCAGCGGGCGCGGACGTGATCGTTTCGGTTGCCGATTTGCGCGGCCTGGCGGGCTTGGCCTGATCGGGTTCGCCGGAGTTGCGGTCGTTCGGTTTTGCCGTTGCCGAAGGCCTGTCTTCCGATTGGCGTCCTTCCGACTGGCGAGCGGGTTGACCGTCTGCCTGCCTTGCGCCTTCGCCTCTGCCGGATCTGGAGCGCCCGCCCCGTGATCTGCGGCGCGGAGTTCGCGGCGTATTCTCGCTTTCGCTATCGCGTGTCGATTTTGGCGCGCTTTCTGCGCTTGTCTCGGTGTGATGCGTTGAAACGTCGGGCTGCTCACCCTGTCCGGGGATGTCCGCGCGTTCGTCGGTTGGGGCCGCCTGCTTCTCAGCTCTCGGCTTGCGTCGCAACTCTTGCGGGCGAGTTTTGTTTCGTTCCTCGCCGCGTTGCCCTGTCCGATCCTGGGTTCGTTTTTCTGCGGGTTGTTCAGAGGTCGCTTCCGGCGAAGGTACTGGCTTGGCGGCATCACCCTGAGGCTGCTCGTCGCGCGCAGTGTTGGTGCGATTTGAAGACCCGCGTCCGCGGCTGGTTTGACCGCGTGCCTGACTTCCGCTTCTGCCGGATGAGGCCTTTCCGCCCGCGCGGCCGCCACGGCGGCGCTTGCGCGATGCAGCATCGGCGAGGTCTTCATCGGTCGGACCGTCACCAATCCAACTTATCTCGTCGCCGGTGATCTTTTGGATATCGTCGAGCAGCTTGATGTCGTCGTGAGTGACGATTGACGTTGCTCTGCCTTCCTTGCCGGCGCGGCCCGTGCGGCCAATGCGGTGCACGTAGTCTTCGGATTGCCAGGGCAGGTCGAAGTTGAAGACGTGGCTGACGTCGGGGATATCAAGACCGCGGGCAGCCACGTCGCTGGCGGCCAGGATCGTGATGTCGCCTGAACGGAATTTATCCAGTGTTTCCGTGCGGGCCTTCTGATCCATGTCGCCATGCAAGGCACCGGCGTTGAAGCCGTGCTTCGTCAACGATTTGTGCAGAATGGCGACGTCGCGTTTACGGTTACAGAAAATGATCGCGTTCTTGACGTTATCGGAGCGGATCAGTTCGCGAAGCATGTCGCGCTTGGCCCAGTCCTCGCCATCGGCGCAGAAGCTGAAGCGCTGTGTGATCGTCTTGGCAGTCGTTGCCTGTTTGGCGACCTCGATGCGCAATGGGTCGGTCAGGAACTGATCGACGAGCCGGGTGATCTCGGGTGGCATGGTGGCCGAGAAGAACAGCGTCTGGCGGCGCGGCGGCAAAAGTTTGCAGATCTTCTCGATGTCGGGAATGAAGCCCATGTCGAGCATCCGGTCGGCCTCGTCGATGACGAGGATTTCAACGCCCATCAGCATGATGCGGCCGCGCTGGAAGTGGTCGATCAATCGTCCAGGGGTGGCGATCAGGACGTCAACGCCGCGATCGAGCTTGCGGGTCTGTTCGTCCATCGATACGCCGCCGATGAGGAGCGCCAGGTTAAGCTTGTGGTTGACGCCGTATTTTTCAAAGCTCTGAGCGACCTGGGCCGCCAGCTCGCGGGTCGGTGCAAGGATCAACGAGCGCGGCATGCGGGCGCGGGCTCGGCCCTTTTCCAGCCGGGTGATCATCGGCAGCACGAAGGATGCCGTCTTGCCGGTGCCGGTCTGGGCGATTCCGAGAACGTCCTGGCCGGTCAAAGCGACCGGAATGGCCTCGGCTTGAATCGGAGTTGGGATTGTGTATCCGGCAGCGTCAATCGCGGCCTGTACCTTAGGGCTGAGACCTAGCTCAGCGAAGGTTGTCGTAACCAATAGAAAAAGTCTCCAAGTCGGTCATCGAGCCTGCCTTAAGCCTGCGTGAGCCAGCCATGACGCATAAGCGGAGGCTGTCGGCGCTTGCCTGGGCTTTGGCCCGGTGTTGGCCGCCTGGAATGTCGGGGCGACCGGGTTTTTGGGCGGCCGCTATCAACGGCCATATACGCGAGTAGCGCGCAGCTCTGGGAAACGGTTTGACGCAACCTGCGTCACGGTCCCGGCGCGTGCAATCTGCGTGCGGAGCGGCGAACCTGATCTGGCCGGCGTTAGCGAAGTGAAATGCAAAGCAGCCCAGACTGTGCAGGTTGGGTTACATATGAACCCGCAAAAGGCAAGTAAATCCGCGTCTCTAGGACAAAATGCCCACGGATACTGTCACTGATTTGCCATCTGTTGTGAGGCTTTCAAAGCCGCTTTGGGAATCTACTCGGCTTTTATTGGCGGTCATCCCAGCAATTCGGAGGTCTGCCTTCGTGTTTTTGCAGGGTGGCGGAAAGGCATCGAGATTGGCTCACTATCGCGGCTTTGAAGGGGCGCGGGCAGGCGTGCTCTGCCTGCCAATGGCCGCCGAAACGAGTTTGGAAGCGGATGCAACTTTCTGCTTTGAGCGTTTCTCGTTTGTCTGCCCCGATTTGAATCATCCCTGAGAGCTTAGTTAAAGAAAAAGCAAGTGATCGCAAGTTGACGCTCAATGGCTGACAGGGGCGGTCGGGATTGCGTCTTGTCATTGCGTTCATGGTGATTTTTGTGAAACTATTTTGTAATTCGGATGCGGTAAGCCTCTGATTAGATGCGATTGATGGAACTTTCTTGCTGTGCTGGCGATTTTAAGAATGACGACCGGCGGCTTTGCAATGTGACTGCCTGGCTCCAGAGCATCGTTCCACAAGGCACAGTTTTTGTTGCGCGACTACAGTAAAATTTGATTTCTGACGAGTAACGTCGCGATTGTCATTTCGCGGAGGTAGCAATGAACACCAGCTCAAGCGCTTTGCATTTCGAAGCTGCATTGCGTGAGCCGGTGGAGGCGAGCAGGGCCCGCTCCAGCCGGCATGAAACGATCCAGCGCTTGAAAGAGCGCGATAATACAACAAACCTGAAATATCTTGCGCGCGACTACGCGATCATCGTTGTGACGATCGCGGTAGCATTTTGGTCATTCGGCGTTGTCGAAGACGCAGGACTTGGTTGGTGGTGGGATATTCCGGTAGCCGTAATCGCCATTGTGATTCTGGGTGCCGCCCAGCACAATCTGGGGGGATGCGTCCACGAGGGGACGCATTACACGCTGATGGCTGATCGCCAGAAGAGCGAATTGCTGTCGGACTGGTTTGCTGCTTTCCCGATCTACACGTCGACGCATGCGTTTCGGCTGCATCACCTTGCCCATCACCAGTTCGTCAACGATCCCGAGCGCGACCCGAATTTTGATCAGGCGCGCGACTGTGGGCATTGGTTGGACTTTCCCATTGCGCATGTCGACTTCCTGGTTGCGATCTTCAAGCAGCTCAATCCCATTCGGCTCGTCAACTACATTGCATCACGCGCGCGCTATAGCGCTATCGGGGTCGATACGAACCCTTATGCCGATCCCGGACGGCGTGGGTCGCCATGGGTGATCCGGGCAGGTGTTCTGTTTGCAGTAGGTGCACCGGCTGTTGTCATGACTTGCATCATGCTCGAGCAGCGTCTGTTGGGCATGGTTCTGCTTTTGGGCATGCTGGCCGGCGTCGTTGGCTACTACCTGACCCGCACCGAGGCGGATTTTCCGCAAAGCC
>CAYGRH010000089.1:0-10511 GCA_964352165.1 uncultured Hyphomicrobiaceae bacterium
CAACGCACGCTTTGCCCTGAATGCTGCAAATGCGCGTTGGGGCAGCCTGTATGATGCGTTTTATGGAACGGATGTTATGGGGCCGCCACCGACCGGAGCTTATGACCGGGGTCGGGGTGCGCGAGTCGTCACGAAAACTCGCGTGTTCCTGGACGAAACGTTTCCAATCTCGGGCGGGAGCCACGGCGATGCCAAGCGCTACCAAGTGCGCGGCGGTGCGCTGCTGATTGACGACTTGCCGTTGTTGCAGCCCAACAAGTTCATCGGCTATCGCGGCCATCCTCTCGCACCCGACGCCTTACTCCTCCGCAACAACGGGCTGCATGTGGAGATGGTATTCAACAGGGCGCATCCGATCGGAAGCCGCGATCAGGCTTGCCTGGCTGACGTGCGCGTGGAGAGCGCGGTCACGGTGATCATGGACTGCGAGGATTCTGTTGCCTGCGTCGACGCCGCTGACAAAGTCTTGGCCTATCGAAACTGGCTCGGCCTTATGCAGGGCAACCTCAAAGACACGTTTAAAAAAGACGGCGAGGTTATCACCCGCAGTCTGCATCCCGATCAGACCTTTCTGGCGCCGGACGGTGAAGGCAAAGTCAGGGTCAGATCCCGTGCATTGATGCTTGTCCGCAACGTCGGCCATCTCATGACGAATCCTGCGATCCTCGACCGAAACGGTGCGGCGATTTTCGAGGGTCTCATGGATGCGATGATCACTTCGTTGATCGCGCTTCATGACCTCAACAAGAAGACCGATGAGCGGAACTCGGCGACGGGCTCAATCTATGTGGTGAAACCGAAGCTGCATGGCCCCGACGAAGTCGCCTTCACGGACGATATTTTTACGCGCGTCGAGGAAGTGCTCGGTTTGCCTCGTTACACCGTGAAGCTTGGCATCATGGACGAGGAGCGTCGCACGAGCGTCAACCTTAAGGAATGCATTCGCGCCGCCAAGCACCGAGTGGCGTTCATCAACACTGGCTTCATCGACACGACAGGCGATTAGATTCATACGTCCATGGAGGCAGGGCCGTTTAGTCGAAAAGACTTCATCAAGCGGAAGAACTGGATAACGGCGTACGAGAACCAAAACGTCGACATCGGTCTGGAATGCGGATTGTCAGGCAAGGCACAAATCGGAAAGGGCATGTGGGCCATGCCCGATCGAATGGCTGCAATGGTCGAAGCAAAAATCGAACACCCCAAGGCCGGGGCCAATTGCGCCTGGGTGCCCAGTCCTACAGCGGCGACGCTGCACGCGCTTCACTATCATCAGGTCGACGTCATGGCCATCCAAGCTGCGCTCGCCAAGGGCGGCCGGCGTGCCTACATCGATGCGCTGCTCGAAGTCCCAGTCGCAAGCTATAGAAAATGGAACGAGTCGCAGGTTCGCCGTGAAGTCGAAAACAATGCGCAGGGCATCCTGGGATATGTCGTGCGCTGGATCGATCAGGGGATCGGGTGCTCCAAGGTGCCGGATATCAACGACGTCGGGTTGATGGAAGATCGGGCGACCTGCCGTATTTCGGCTCAGCACATCGCGAACTGGCTGCACCACGGCGTCGTCAGCAAAGACGAGGTGATGGATATCATGAAGCGGATGGCAGCGGTCGTTGACCAGCAGAATGCTGGCGCGCCAAACTATCGTCCTATGTCTCCGAACTTCGATGGGATTGCTTTCAAAGCCGCTTGCGATTTGGTCTTCAATGGCTGCTCGGAGCCTTCAGGCTATACGGAGCCGATCCTGCACGCTTACCGTCTGAAGCTGAAAGCGAGTTAGTAAGCCGTTGAATGCGCGGTCAGGGTATGGCGAATTTGTCGTTGGGGCAGGCCCGGCCTGCTCCAACTCTTTTTTTGATGTGACCGGTTCGCGTTTTCGTTTGGTGTAAGTGCCTCCTAAAGGCAATTGCTGACAGTGCGTAAAAAGTTGCTGCTCATCCCATATTGGGCGCTGTGCCATTTCACCAATCAAAGCCCTCCACTGGCCACTCCTTGATTACCTCAGCGGAAGGCCGCAGGCGCTTCTGATTTGACGGGAAACCCGGAGCAAAAGTTCGGTGTGATCCACAAATATTTACCCTTTGCCGGTATCGTCCGCCTTAGTTTTCAGATGGATGCGGGGAATTTCTTCAATTAGCGCGGCGGGCGAAGTTTCTTGACCGGGGTCATGAAACTATTCAGCCAATTTTTAGGTTTTTTCGACCACGGCTTTTCACAATCGAAACAGGTTTTCGGGCCCAAATACTCGATTGTGATTGGCGTGCGCCGGGAACCTTGCTGGGGCTAATCGATGCTTTTTCCTACGTCCTAATGGCAGGTAAAGGTGCGTAACATGAACATCGGCAATCTTCTTGTGGCCAAAGGGCTGGTTTCTCCGGAAGCCATCAACCAGGCAATTCTTCATCAAAAAGCCAATGGCGGCCGACTCGGCGATAGCCTCGTTACGCTGGGGATAATGACCAAGGCTCAGATTAATGAAGTTCTGACCGATGCGCCCCAGGCGCCGATGACAGCGGACGGGACCGGCATCGATCCGGTATTCCTGCTCGATCTGGCCATGAAGGGGATGTACTCCGAAAATATCGAAACGGCCTCGCAGTTGGCCCGCGCCATGAAGCTCTCGAGCACTGTTGTGGATCAGCTCGTCAAGGCTGCCACGGATCGCAGGCTTGTCGAGGTGCTGGCCTCCGCCTCCAGCGTCAATACCCGAAGCGAAATGCGCCTGACGCTGACCCGCGCTGGTCGTGAATGGGCGGCAGATGCCCTCAGCCGCGGGCAGTATTTCGGTCCGGCTCCGGTGTCTCTGAAGGACTACCAGGACCGCATCTTGAGCCAGCGCGTCAGCAACGAAGTCATAACGCGCCAGGATCTGGACAAGGCGTTTGACGGTCTGGTCATTCCCGACCGGTTCCTGAACCGCTTGGGTCCGGCGGTCAATTCCGGCAGCGCCGTTTTGATTTACGGGCCAGCAGGCAACGGTAAGACGACGATTGCCGAGATTGTCGGCAAGATTTTTGAAAACACCATCTACGTTCCCTATTGCGTCGAGATCGACGGCGAGATCATGAAAGTGTTCGATCCTGCTGTTCACCGCGTGGTGGAGGAAGCGCCCCAGCCAACCGGGACTGCGAGCCTGCGGCGCAATCGGGCGGACTCACGCTGGGTGGCATGCTACCGGCCGATGGTCATCACGGGTGGCGAATTGACGATCGAAATGCTCGATCTCAAATTCAACCCGATCGCCAAATTCTATGAAGCGCCTCTGCATATCAAAGCTCTGAACGGCGTCTTCCTGATCGACGACTTCGGCCGCCAACGCGCCAAGCCGGAGGACATCCTGAACCGCTGGATCGTGCCGCTGAACAGCCGTGTCGACTATCTCACCCTGCATACCGGCAAGAGCGCGATGATTCCGTTCGATGAGATCGTGATCTTTTCAACAAACATGCACCCCGACGATCTGATGGACCCGGCATTCCAGCGCCGCATCAGCTACAAGCTTGAGACCGTGGAGCCGCCGGAAGAGTTGTTCCGGGCGGTGTTTGAAGGCATGGCGAACAAACACAGCTTGGTCCTGAATGACGATATCTATCAGCGAGCGCTACAGGGAATTCGCGCGAACAAAGCACCGCTGGCCTACTATCAGCCCAAGTTCATCGTCGAGCAGGTGCTTGCCTCATGTAAATTCGAGTGCATGAAGCCGCAGTTCACAATGAACAACATCGACGACGCCCTGGCGAACCTGTTTGTCAAATCTGAGGCCCAAGCGATGCTCGGTGTAAGGCGGAGCTAGTCGACTGCTGGTCGGGGCGTGAGCTTCGTTTCGGGGCTCGGAAGTGGTCTTCACGTGGTAGTCTCCACGTGGAGGCTATTTTGACCAAACTAACGATCAATCATCAAACGACGTATCGATACCGGGAACCGATCGCGTTCGGCCTGCACAAGTTGATGCTGCGCCCGCGCGAGAGCCGGAGCCTGCGGCTCATTTCGCATGACCTGGACATCTCGCCTGCTGCGACTGTGACATGGGCGAACGATGTTTTTTCCAATGCCGTGGCGACCGCCAGTTTTCACGCTCCGGCGGAAATGCTGGTCATCAACAGCCGGACAGAGCTTGAGCTTGAGGTCGAACAGTGGCCGGTGTTCGATATCGCGGCTTCGGCTGCGAACTATCCGTTCCTGCTCACGGAAGATGAGATGGTCGACCTCGGCGCAATGAGGCTGCAGGCGTATCTCGACGCAGACGGCCGGTTGCGAGACTGGGCGCAAGGGTTCGTTCGCGCTAATCCGACCGACACGCTGGCTTTGCTGAAGGACCTGAGTTCGGGTGTCGCATCGCGGGTCGGCTACGAATTGCGCGAGCAAGACGATGCCCAGTCTCCTTCTGAAACGCTCCAGAGAAACCAAGGTTCATGTCGCGACTTCGCCGTCCTGTTTGTGGATGCGGTTCGCAGCCTTGGATTCGGCGCGCGGATCGTGTCGGGCTATCTGTACGATCCGCATGAGGATGCCGTGGGCTCTTCCGGTTCCGGATCGACGCATGCATGGGCAGAGGTCTATGTGCCCGGTGCGGGATGGATCGTGTTCGATCCGACGAACCGGAGCGTGGGTGGATTCAACCTCATTCCTGTCGCCGTTGCGCGACACATCCGTCAGACGATGCCCGTGTCGGGAAGTTTCGCCGGCAGCCCGGAGGCGTTCGCTGGGATGGATGTCAGCGTTCAAGTCGCGGCCGGATAAGACGCGTCAATAACGCTGCAAATTTCCGGCCTACTGCTTGCTGAGGCCGGCTTGCGCGAAACTCTACATCTTTTGCGGCCATAGGGGCTGTCGTGCCCCCTTTAAAACCAGCTCTTGTTGCGCTGTACGACGTTTTGGCGCGGCTTGGACGTGTAGGCGGGTGCGCGGTCTGGGCGAGAGGCGAACGGGTTGGGGATGAGCGTTGGGCGCGTTGCTGCAGTAGCGGCAGGCGTGTCTGCCGGGTAGCCTGCCGGGGAGGCTCCCGGATTTGAGTGTGGGCGGGCCTGTCCCGGCCCGCGGACCGACGGTGCTGTCCTGCCAAGCTGCCCGCCGACATACAATAGGAACAGGCCGAATAGCGCACAATTGATGCCGGTTCCCACGTTTGAAAATGATGGGCGCAACGAAACGTAATAAGGTGCCGGGCCGCGATATAGAATTGGAATTGAGTCGCCGATCTTGGTGCTGCGGCGTAACTTAAGCTTGGAGAAGCTCGCCCACGCAGTCATCGGTTCAGTACCGTTTCCGAATGAAAGCTTTGCGTGCCTTTTCCGGCGGACTTTCGTACCCTCCGTGATCAGCGCCGCTTCCTCTTGGCACTTGAAACGCTGCCAACGGCATTTGCCGATTTCACAGATGCGCTTTTCGCATGTCCGCCCGAACTTGACGATCTGGGCTGTTGCTGGCGTGGCTGTTGCCGCGTCGAAAAGCTCCATGCCCGGCAGAACGATCCCTGCCATCACAAACAGCAAGCCAAATATCTTGGCCAGACGTTGGAATTTGGCTTTCATCGTTTGCGCCCCTTGGATTTCCCCGGCTTCATCATAGTCGATTGAATTCAAGGTCAGGTAAATTCTCACCAGTAAATTGACCGTATGCGGACTCGACGCGAGCCAGTTCTCAGAGGCACATTCGTCGTTGCAATCGTGTGTATGATTAATGAAGGATGAAGCCGAGCCGTGGCGTTGCCGGGCGTATGATCACTGATCGCCGGAAGATGCGATTTGAAAGGAAGCTACGATGTTGCGATGGATTGTTCTCGCCGGAACGCACGCTGCGATGCTGGCGGTAGGCTTTGCTCTTGGGGTCTACCTGCTGCCAATTCTGACTGCTCCGCCAAGCCTCGATCGGGGGATGCTTTCTGAGACTGCAAAGGAGGCGCTCTTCAAAGCCGAGTTCAAGCGCGACCTGAAAGGCAGCGATTTCCTGCACTGGGGTGAGGGCAGTGTTGCCGTGACGCCGACCAAGATCGTGCACGAGGGCGCGCTGGCGCCGGGGCCGGATTACAAAGTCTATCTCCTGAAAGAGTTTGTTGAGGACGAAGAGCAGTTTCTCAAGGTCAAGGCGGACGCCGTGCGGGTCGGCGATGTGAAAACCTTCGACGGTTTTCTCGTAACGGTGCCGGACGGCGTCGACGTGAAAGCCTATTCCACGGTGCTGGTGTGGTGCGAGGCGTTCGGAGAGTTCATCACGGCGGCGAAATACCAGTGAGGCCGTAGATGTTCGCCGCGCCGCATGATTGCTGCGCAACGGGGCTATCGCCCTCGACCCATTTGAGGGGACACCCCTCAAACTCCCCGCCTTTTGGTTTTGTCTTGGCCGTGAGGCTGTTGCCGGGGGCGGGGCGCGGTCAGGCGCTGGCCGCCTTCAATTTTTCCAGAACCGCGTTTGCCACTTCGACGCCGTCGCGTTTTGCTGATTCCCGCATAGCGGGGCGGCGAGCACCGGGAAGGCGGGTTCCTTCATCGGCCTCGATGGTGGAGCACACGAGTTCGATCTTCGAAGCAACGGCCGCCGTGCCGCCGAAGGCTGCCGGATCGATGGCGATCAGGAATTGACCGACTGAGGGAGGTTCGCCTTCGGCTTCGAAGAACGACGTGGCCTCGAAGGATTGGTTCGCGCCGACGATGGACGCGGCCAGCAACTCGACCATCAGGGCCAAGGCTGCCCCTTTCGCGCCGCCTGCCGGCATGAGCGTGCCTTTCAGGGCGGCCTTCGCGTCGGTCGTCGGGTTTCCGTCGATGTCGGTTGCCCAGCCGAGCGGGATTTCTTCGCCTTTCTGGGCGGCAGTGAGGATTTTTCCGCGCGCGATTTCCGATAGAGCCAGGTCGATGACCAGCGGGGCTGCATTCGCGCGGGGTGCAGCAAACGCGATCGGGTTGGTACCGAAGACGGCGCGCTTGCCGCCCCAGGCGGTCATGGCGTGAGGCGTGTTGGCAAACATCATCGCCATCATGCCGGCGTCTGCGATGCGCTCAACGGATTGGCCGAGTGCGCCTGCGTGGTGGGACCGCACGAAGCCTGCGGCTGCTATGCCCGTTTCGCCGGCGAGTTTCGGCAGTTGCCGCGTGGCGACTTCGAGCGCCGGGAAGACAAAGCCGTTGGCAACGTCGATCTGCAGGGCGCCGGGCCGTGTCTTGGTAACTGTGGGAGTGGCGTGGCCGTCGACCTTGCCGGATTTTGCCTGGGCGGCGTAGCTTTCCACGCGCGACAGGCCGTGGCCCTTCAGGCCGTCGATCTCGCACAGGACGAGCGCGCGGGCAACGGCTTCGGCATTTGCCTCACTGGTGTTGGCTGCGATGAGGGCAGCGACAACGAGGGCTTCGAGTTCCGCGACGGGGATGCGGGTGTTGCTCATTTCGATCTTTCCTTCAGGACGTGCGCGACGTTTTCGACGGTCAGCGCGCTTATGCGTGTGTTGGCTTCGCGGGTCACGCCAGCGACGTGCGGTGTCAGAATCACATTCGACAACCCGGCAAACAGCGCGCCGGTTGCTTTGTCGATGGGTTCGTTGTCGAAGACGTCGAGTGCAGCACCGGCAAGCTGGCCGTTGCGGAGTGCTGTTGCGAGGGCTGTTTCATCGACGATGCCGCCGCGTGCGGTATTGATGAGGATTGCATCGGGCTTCATGGCGGCCAATTCCTTGCCACCGATCAGGCCGCGTGTTTCAGCCGTCAGCGGGCAATGCAGGGAAACGATGGCGGCTGTTTCCAATAGCTCTTTCAGCGCGAGGCGCTTTGTTGACTTCCAGGCCTTGTGATCGGCGGGAAGGAATTCATCGAAGGCGACCGTCTGAAATCCTGCCGCGCGCGCGAGATCACCCGTCGTCTGGCCGATGGAACCGAAGCCGATCAGTCCCATCGTCTTGCCGGCGATCTCGCGGCCTTCGCTCATTTCGGCGCGGGGCCATTCAGCGGCGGCGAGGCGGGCTGCTCCGAAGAACGTAGAGCCGCGCAAAAGCATCATGGCCGAGCACAGGACGTATTCGGCGACAGACGCGGCGTTTGCGCCAACGGCGGGGAGAACGGCGATATTGCGCTTCTCGGCGGTCTTCAAGTCGATGTTGTCGAGGCCGACGCCAAGGCGGCCGATGGCCTGCAATTTGGGTGCGGCGGCGATGATTTCGGCTGTGACCTGCGTGCGGTTGCGCACAATGATGGCGCGCGCTTCGGCCAGTGCCCTCTTGATGTCGTCGGGGCGCTCCCACAGCGATTCGTCGAGTAGTATTTCGTAGTCGGAGTTCGCGCGCAATTTATCGACGGGAGGGGCGTCGATGAATTCGGTGATCACGATGTCGGGCGTGGTGGTGTCGGTCATAATCGCTTCCGGCAGAAATGGTTATTCGTATCCGAGGAGCCTGCGCATTTCCGATAGCATGGCGGGCTTCAATTCTACGCCGATGCCGGGATCGTCAGGCAGCGTCGCGTAGCCGTCGACGATGGCAGAATTGTCCGCAAAACCGCCGTAGGGCTGGAACACCCCGGGGTAGCTTTCCGAGCCGCCGAGTTGGAGGCCTGCTGCCATGTTGAGGGCGAACTGGTGGCCGCCGTGGGGAATGAAGCGGCGGCGCGACCAGCCGAATTTTTCAACTTCGCCTAGGAAGCGCAGGTACTCCGTCAGCCCATATGACAGCGCGGGGTCGAGTTGGATCCAGTCGCGATCCGAACGCATGCCACCGTAGCGCAAAAGGTTGCGGCCGTCCTGATGGGAAAACAGGTTTTCGCCAGTGGCGATGGCCCCCGAATAGTGCTCGCACAGGACCGCGTTGAGCCGGTAGTCGAGCGGGTCGCCGGCTTCCTCGTACCAGAACAGGCCGTAGGGTTCCATGGCCCGGGCGTAGGCGAGGGAGGTTTCAAGATCGAAGCGGCCGTTGGCGTCGACGGCGAGTTCGGCACCTGTGCCGGTGACTTCGATGACGGCCTCGATGCGCTTCATATCGAGCGCGAGGTCTGCACCGCCGATCTTCATCTTGACGTGGCGGTAGCCCTGCTCGCGGTAGCCTTCCATTTCGACGCGGAGGCCGTCTAGCTCCTTGCCGGGGTAGTAGTAGCCGCCGCCGGGGTAGACCATGACCTTGTCGTCGAATTCTCCGCCGTTGAAGCGGTTCGACAGGAGCTTCCAGAGCGGCTCACCGGCGATTTTCGCGGTGGCGTCCCAGATGGCCATATCGAGTGCGCCGGCCGCATGCGCGCGGTCGCCATGGCCGCCGGGCTTTTCGTTGGTCATGAAGATCGACCACAACGCGTGAGGGTCGATGTTTTCGTTTTCTTTGTCGGCGTAGTCTGCGGGGTCTGCTGCCATGATGCGTGGAATAAAACGCTCGGTCAGGATGCCGGTCTGGGCATAGCGGCCGTTCGATGAAAAGCCGTAACCGATGACGGGCTTACCGTCGCGCACGACATCGGTTTCGACCGCGACGAGGTTGATCGTCATCGTGGCAAACGAGATGTAGGCGTTGCGGATTTCCGATGCGATCGGGCCGACCGCAGTGCGGATGCGCGTGATTTTCATTGTCGAGGGTTATCCGATGTCAAACAGTCCGGTCGGCAGCGGGACCTGCAGAACGCGGGAAAACAGCATGTAAAAGCCGAACACGATGACGGCGCCCGCGACGGGATAGACGGCGAGACGATAGGGCGTCCACGGGTCGTACATGGCAGCGAGCAGGATTGCCGCGAAGGCGAGGCCGCCTGCGAGGGGGAAGCCCAGGTAGGGCATCGCGAGGCCAGCTCCCAGCATGGCTGCGACCAGCACGACGCGCCGCCAGATGGATTTTTTCATCTCGTCGACCGTTACGTCGTCACCGGGTGCCCAGCCGATCAGCCATTGCACGACGAGAAGGACCGACAATGCGATCATCGTGATAGCGACGGTGCGGGGAAAGACGAAGGAGTCGGCGTCAGAATAGCTCGTCGTATCCCAGATGACGATTGCACCGATGGCGATGAAAATCGCGGCCAGGAACGGCGTGGAGATGTCGCGCGTCTTGCGGTCAGCGGGCATCGGGCTTCTCCTTCTGGCCTGCGCCGCGGATCAATTTGACGATGGTCGGGCCGAACAGCGAGATGATGATAAAGGCGATGATCGCCATCGATATCGGCCGGCCGAAGAACATGCCGAACAGATTGTTTGTGGCCGCTCCGATGGTCCAGCCCTGTACGAAGCCTTGCTCGGCGATGGAGCCAAGGATCAGCCCGAGGACGATGGGGGAAGCCGAAAACCCGAAGCGTGCGAGGACCCAGCCGACGATGCCGAGTAGTACCATGATGACGACGTCGGAGGTTGAGTTGCGGATCGAGTAGGAGCCGATCAGCGTCATGAAGGCGACGGTGGGCACGAGGATCGCTTTGGGGATGGCGATAATGGATGAGTAGGCGTAGCGCCCGATCAGGAGGCCTGTGGGGAGCATCAAGGCGGTTGCAAGGAACAGCCCCCAGATGAAGGTGTAGACGATCGAACCTTCGGTCGTGAACAGGTTGGGGCCGCCCTTG
>CAYGRH010000090.1:0-10452 GCA_964352165.1 uncultured Hyphomicrobiaceae bacterium
GACACTGGTCCGCGAAAAGCCCGTTCAGGGCGCCCTCAATCTCGACCGCAAGGCCTTAATCCTCGACGTGGCCGGGCGGCTGGAGGCGGCGGCCTCGGCTTCGCGCTGAGTAGCTGACGATTTGCTGCTGATTTCAAGCTTTAGTTTCTGGGCTGAGTTATTGGCGGGTATGCGGCCAAATCATTGAATTCAACGCGCGGTTTTCGTCGGCGGGATGGCCGCCTGGTCGGAGTCGCGGTTCAAGGGGATCACCATGGCGGATGCCAAGCCGTACTACATCACAACGGCGATTTCCTATCCAAACGGGGCACCCCACATCGGGCACGCCTACGAAGCGATTGCGACGGATGCATTGGCCCGGTTCGCTCGGCTAGACGGGCATGAGGTGTTCTTCCTGACGGGGACGGACGAGCACGGCATCAAGATGGTGAAGACGGCGCGCGATGCCGGGATCACGGTGGGCGAACTGGCCGACCGCAATACGCCTCGTTTCAAGGACATGGTGGCTGCACTCGGCTGCTCGCATGATGACTTCATTACGACGCGGGAAGAGCGGCATCATCTGGCCAGCCAGGAAATGTGGCGGCGGATGGAAGCCAATGGCGACATCTATCTGGACGGCTACGCGGGCTGGTATTCGGTGCGCGATGAGGCCTACTACGACGAGAGTGAACTGACGGCCACCGAAGACGGGCGCAAACTGTCGCCGCAGGGCACACCGGTCGAATGGGTGGAGGAAGAAACCTATTTCTTCAGGCTGTCGGCCTATCAGGAAAAGCTCACCGCGCTTTACGAGGCCAATCCGGATTTCGTCGGGCCGCCGGAGCGGCGCAACGAGGTGGCGAGTTTCGTCAAAGGCGGTTTGCGCGATCTGTCGATTTCGCGAACGACGTTTGATTGGGGCGTGAAGGTTCCCGGCAACGACAAGCACGTCATGTATGTGTGGGTCGATGCGTTGACAAACTATCTGACCGGTGTCGGCTTTCCTGATGATAGCGATGCCAAGTGGCGTTTCTGGCCCGCCGACGTCCACGTCATCGGCAAGGATATCGTGCGGTTTCATGCCGTCTACTGGCCCGCTTTCCTGATGTCGGCCGGCGTGGCGCTGCCCCGTCGTGTTTACGCGCACGGCTTCTTGTTCAATAAGGGTGAGAAGATGTCGAAGTCGGTCGGCAATGTCGTCGCCCCCTTCGATCTCATCGCGGCCTATGGTGTGGATCAACTGCGCTATTTCTTCCTGCGCGAAGTCGCTTTCGGTCAGGACGGCAGCTATTCGCATGAGGCCATCGTCAACCGCACCAACGCGGATCTGGCCAACGATATCGGCAACCTTGCCCAGCGCTCGCTGTCGATGATCGCGAAGAACTGCGGCGGCGTCGTACCGGAGCCGGGGGAGTTCACCGCCGAGGACAAGGCGATCCTGGCTGCTGCCGATGCCCTACTGGGACCGGCACGCGAGGCGATGGGGCGGCAGGCGATCAATCGTTACCTTGAAGCTGTGTGGGTGGTCGTGGGTGACGCCAACCGCTATTTCGCAGGCGAAGAGCCATGGGCGAAGAAGAAGACCGATCCCGAGCGGATGGGAACGATCCTTTATGTGACGGCCGAAGTGGTCCGCCAGGTGGCGATCCTGGCCCAGCCGGTGATGCCGGAGGGTTGCGGCAAGCTGCTCGATCTTCTCGACCAAACTGAAGGCGAAGCGCGCACGTTTACCGCGCTGGGTGAAAGCGGACGCCTCAAGTCCGGCCTTGTCCTGCCGGCTCCAAGTGGCGTGTTTCCGCGTTATGTGGAGCCTGACGCAGATGCAGCGCATGGGAAGGCCAAGAGCTGATGCTGGTCGATCATCACTGCCATCTCGATTTTCCGCAGTTCGCCGACGATCTCGATGGGTTGGTCGCCAGAGCTGCCGCCGCGGGAGTGGCGCAGATGGTGACGATCTCGACGCTCATCAGCAAATACGATGTCTACCGCGAGATCGCCGAACGGTATGACAACATCTACTTCTCGGTTGGTACGCATCCTCACAATGCGGATAAGGAACTTGACGTGGCGGTCGAGGAGATCGTGCGGCTCTCAGGACATCCCAAGTGCGTGGCCATTGGTGAAGCGGGGCTTGATTACCATTACAAGAATGCGCCGATCCCCGATCAGGAGACGGGATTTCGCCGGCATATCGCGGCTGCACGAGAAACCGGCCTGCCGTTGGAAATCCATACGCGCGAAGCCGACGAGCACACGCTGAAGGTGTTGAGCGAGGAACATGCCAAGGGCGCGTTCCCGGCGGTTCTGCATTGCTTTACCGGTGGTCGTGAGCTTGCCATGCGTGCAATCGACATGGGGCTTTATGTTTCGTTCTCCGGCGTCGTGACGTTCAAAACAGCGCAGAGCCTTCGTGATATTGCAGCGGAAATCCCGCTCGATCGCATCCTAGTCGAGACCGATGCGCCCTATCTCGCGCCGATGCCATATCGCGGCAAGACCAACGAGCCGGCGTTCGTTGCGCATACGGCAGCGGCGGTTGCTGCTGCGCGTGGGATCACGAACGGGGCGTTGGCTAAGGCCACAACGGATAATTTCTTCCGGCTCTACTCGAAAGCCTCGCGGGGCGGAAACGCTGCATGAGCCATAAACTGACAATTCTGGGGTGCGGACCTTCCGGGGGTGTGCCGCGGATTGGCCCCCATTGGGGAGCGTGCGATCCGCAAGAGCCGAAAAACCGGCGCAGGCGGTGCTCCGTTCTTGTTCAGCGGTTCGGCAAGAATGGCGTGACATCGGTTCTGATCGATACGCCGCCTGATATGCGCGAACAGCTGATCGATGCGCGCGTCAGTCACCTCGATGGTGTGCTGTTTACCCATGACCATGCCGACCACACGCACGGCATCGATGATCTGCGCATGGTGTGCTACGCGATGAAAAAGCGCGTCGACATCTATGCGGATGCGGCAACGCGCGAGAGCCTGGTGCGGCGCTTTTCATATTGCTTCGAGACGGCGGAGGATTCGTCTTATGCACCGATCCTCAATGCCCATGAGATCGCGCCCGACGATGTCGTCACCATCGTAGGCAACGGCGGACCGGTTGAAGCCTTCGTCGTGCCGCAGGAGCACGGGGATGCGGCGTCGCTGGGATTTCGTTTCGGCTCTCTTGGCTACTCGCCCGACATCTCCAACTTTCCTGAAGGTGCGGAAGCCATGATGACGGGGCTTGATGTGTGGATCGTGGATGCCTTGCGCTATACGCCGCATCCAAGCCACTTTCATGTCAAACGCGCACTCGAGTGGATCGAGAAGCTGAAACCGAAGCGGGCGATCCTCACCCACATGACGACCGAGCTTGACTACGAAACGTTGCGCCGCAACCTGCCCGATCACGTCGAGCCGGGATATGACGGGATGGAAATCCAGTTCGATTAAATCCTGGGGCGCTCCAGCGTGTTGGCCGATCTCTCAGGCCGGGCAGTCGGATTGGGCAATCGGTTCCGGCAAACGGGTGAACTCAACTCCCGCTTTTCATCCAATCCCGGGCATCAATGACGTCGCCGTTGCGCGTCGTAGAGGCGAGGCACAAATCCACAAACAGTGGTGTGATGGATTTGGGCTCGGGCAGTGTGCTGGGATCTTCTCCGGGGAATGCCTTGGCCCGCATTTGAGTACGCAACGGCCCGGGGTTGACGACGTTGACGCGGATGGGGCTGTTTTCGACTTCCAGTGCATACGTCTTGGCCAGCGCTTCGAGGCCGGCCTTTGAGACCGCATATGGGCCCCAGTAGGCGTATTTTGCTTGAGCGGCACCGGAACTGACGAACACCGCACGCCCGGCCTCGGAACGGCGCAGCAGAGGGTCGAGCGTACGAATGAGCCGCCAGTTGGCATTGAGGTTGACGTCGATTACCGTCGTCCAGGCGTCAGCCGTGATGTGGTGCAGGGGAGATAGCGGGCCGAGCATGCCGGCGTTGGCAATCAAAATGTCGAGCTTGCCCCAGCGCTGGAACAGCGTGGGACCAAGGCCGTCGACGCGCTCGCCTTTGCGGAAATCCAGTTGCACGAGAGTGGCCGTGCTCCCGGCGTTTCTGATCTCGTCGTCAACTTCTTCGAGTGAGCCTTTCAAACGGCCGGTTGCGATGATGTGCGCTCCTTCGGCGGCCAGTGCCAATGCGATCGCGCGGCCGAGGCCGCGCGTTGCACCGGTGACGAGGGCAATTTTGCCCTCTAAACGTCGATCTTCGCTCATCGCTTCTTTCTTTATGCGTGCGGTATTGCGCCGGATTGGACACCGCTGGCCAATCCAGCGGTGTTCGGTGGCTCACTTATCCTGAGCGCCGTGGGGTTTGGCTGATTCGACGGCTTTGGCGGCGGCTTCCTTTGCCTTTTCCAGAAGTGGAGCGGCCTTCTCGCGCGCCGACTCGGAGAATTCAACGAACTTGGCGGCGCTTACCGACGATAATTCCCGGGTGCGGCGGAGGACCTTGGCGAACAGGCTTTTTTCAGGGAGCATTTGATCGCCGGGATAGCGCGATATCAGATCGATGAGGTAGTCGTGCTGATCGCGGTCTTCCTTGTTGGGCAGCATGTCGGTGGCTCCAGTGAACAGGACCAGCGGCGTACAGGCCGTGACGACCTTGGTTCCGCTGGCGAGCCAGCCGGCATTGGCGACTTCGGTTTCCTGGGCGTAGTAGATCTGGCGGTCTTCCAGACGCTGTTGGAGAATGTTGCGGTCGATGACGGGCACGATGTGACCGCCGAGCTTCTGGATCAGCTTGAAGCGCGCGTTGTCTGGATCGGGGAACTGTACGAACAGGGCAACCGTGTCATCGTTTTCGAGCGCTAATTTGATGGCCTCGTCCGTGTTTGCTGCGTGGATGACATTGGGGCCCTGGCCCAGACCGTAGGGATCGATGGCCTGGAGGTAGCGGAACGTACCGGCGCTGCCAGAGTTTTCAGGTGGCAGGATGAAGCGCAGATCGGGCGCGCGCACGGCAACTTCGCCGAAGTTCGATAAGTCCTTGTTTTTGGCAACAGCAAACAGGCACTCGCGCACGTCATCACTTCGGATGCGATGGAAATTCTGCGAGCCGCCGTGGTTTTTTCCTTCCAACGCCAAGACGTCGAGTTGGCCGTAGCCAAGGTCGCGCGGTCCGTCAGAAATACGAGCCATGTTGTTGGCCGTGCCTGCCGATGGCACGCACTCAGCGGTGACGCCATCTTTCTCCAACTTCTTTTTGAGTACAGGGCAGAAGCTGCCGTGATAGGCGCCGGATTCATCGCCTGTGTGGATGCGCACATCTGCCGCGACGGCGCTCGTTGCGGCTGCAGTGGATACGGCCAGGAGAACAACAGGTGCCAGAGCGGCGGTCATGCGAGGGAATTGACGCTTCATGGGCAAGGCTTAATCCTCCGGGGCTCAAGTGAAAGCGGCTCGTTGGCCTAGAAGATAGCCAAGCAGGCCTGAAATGCCTAGCCAGCGAGCTGGGTTTGTTCCCTTGCTCTGTTACGTGCAGTTGATTGGAATGCCTATAAAGCTGATTTCAATTGGATATTCGGCATATTCCGAAATCTGTTTTCGAACCAGCCGGGCCAATCGAAGTGGCGCGCGCATTGAGGTTTGGCCGTTCGTATGGCCAATCCCGCTGCGCAGATGATGCGATGGGAAGCGATAGGCTCTGATCTGATTGAGAGCGCTGGCGATACGTCTGCCCCGCTCAGCGCTCCAGCAACTCAGATGACTTCGGCCAGCAAGGACAGCTGGCGCTCGCGCTCTTCGGGCCTGCCGCGCTGATCGGTGAGCAGCGTAGGGTATTCGCCCGTGAAGCAATGGTCGGTGAACTGCGGTTGGGTGCCATTGCGTTGATCGATGCCGACCGCACGATAGATGCCTTCGACCGACAGGAAAGCGAGCGTGGTGCAGCCCATGATCTCGCGCATCTCTTCGAGCGTGTGATTGGCTGCCATCAACTCGCTCGCCTTGGGCGTGTCGATGCCGTAGTAGTCAGAATGCGTGATCGGCGGGGAAGCGATGCGCATATGCACGGACTTCGCGCCGGCTTCGTACATCAGCGCGACCAGCTTACGCGATGTCGTCCCGCGCACGACGCTGTCGTCGATCAGAACGATGTTCTTGCCGCGAATGACGTGCGCGTTCGCGGAATGCTTCAATTTCACTCCAAGAGCGCGGATCTGCTGTTCGGGTTCGATGAAGGTGCGGCCGACGTAATGGTTGCGCACGATCCCGAGCTCGAAGGGGATGCCTGAAGCTTTTGAAAAACCGATTGCTGCGGGAACGCCTGAATCGGGAATGGGCACGATGACATCTGCATCGGCAGGGGCTTCGAGCGCCAACTGCACGCCCATCTGTTTTCTCACTTCGTAGACGGATTTGCCGCCGACGACGGAATCGGGCCGTGCGAAGTAGATGAACTCGAACATGCACGGCTGGGACGGGCGTGGCGGGAAGGGGCGATGGCTTTCGATGCCTGCCTCGGTGATGACGACCACTTCGCCGTTCTCGATCTCGCGGACGAATTGCGCACCGACCATATCGAGCGCGCATGTCTCGGAAGCAAGCACGTATGAGCCTTCAAGGCGGCCAAGCACGAGCGGGCGGATGCCGACGGGATCGCGTGCGCCGATCATCATGTCGTTGGTCAGCCCGACAAGCCCGTAGGCACCTTCGATCTGGCGTAGCGCGTCAATGAAGCGGTCGACGATGCGTACCTTCTTGGAGCGCGATAGCAGGTGCAGGATGACTTCGGTGTCCGACGTCGACTGGCAGATCGCGCCTGAAGAAATGAGCTCCTGCCTGAGAAATCGTGCGTTTGTCAGGTTGCCATTGTGGGCGATGGCAAAGCCGCCGGTGTTGAGGTCGGCGAAAAGCGGCTGGACGTTGCGCAGGACGGTGTCGCCGGTGGTCGAGTACCGGTTATGGCCGATGGCGCTATTGCCCTTCAGGCGGTCAATGACGGTGGCCTTGTTGAAGTTATCTCCGACGAGGCCCATGCGCCGTTCTGAGTGGAACTGGATGCCGTCATAGCTCACGATGCCTGCGGCTTCCTGGCCGCGATGCTGAAGTGCGTGAAGGCCCAGCGTCGTGAGGGCCGCAGCATCGGCATGCCCAAAAATGCCGAAGACCCCGCATTCTTCGCGGAGTCTGTCGTCGCCGTATCGGGATGGGGGGGGATCGAAGGCGAGATGTGGTTTGTGCGGCATCTCGCTAAAGAGTTCACCCTGGGTGCCCGGCTCATCACCCGAACGGTCAGGTGAGAGGTGTTGCGGCCAAGACAATTTCTCGCCCATTGGCGAATTAGTCCGCACATTGGTCATGGATCTCTCCCAGCGGTCGAACACGGCCGATACCGAAACTCAAACGACGCCGAAATCCGCTCCAACGGACGTTATGTGATCCGCATGCGTTCGTTCGGCTGCAACTGCCATGTGACTGATATATGAAAATCGGGCTGGTGCGCCAGTGCCAAACGGTCACCTTTCCGAGAAGTTAGCGAACTTTGCTGTCCTGGGACTTCTTCAGGCGTTTCCGGGGCAATGAGGCTTGTCGGCATATAGCGAACAAGAGTTGACCGGATCGTCTCTCCTGTCGACTTGATCGCGGGCAGAGATTTGGCGTCGCGTACCCAAGGGAAATGGTCCTGTTCGTCGGGGATGAAGGCCGCGTAGAACATGTAAGGGATAACGATCAGGACGAAGCCGCGGGCAACCCCGAAGGCGAAGCCCAAGATTCGGTCGATCATGCCGACCTGGCTGTCGAGAATGGAATCGGAGATGCGTGCCGTCACGAGATGCACCACGATAAGCACGATCAGGAAGATAACTGCGCCGATAACAACCTGGGCGATGGGCACCTGAGCTCCCATCTGATCGGCCATTTCCTTGGCGAATTCCCGGTGATTCAGGACGAAGTACAACACGGCGAGCGCTGCGATCACCCACGACAGGATCGATAGCAGTTCGCGTGTCAGGCCGCGATACATGGCCAAGAGGCCGGAAATGAAGGCGACAGCGACAAGTGCTGCGTCCAGATAGGTCAAAGGCCCGATCATTGGCGCGGTTCCCCCGATGAACTGCGCTCCAGCCTACAGGCAGTGCCGGAATTGACATGGTCAACATCGACATGGCTGTCGTGCCGGCGCGCGGCCAAACGCTCGTGTTCTTGGTTAACAGGGCTTTTCAGTCGCATGATGACAGGGTCTCCGCAAGCGCCTTGAGGTGGGCTAAGCGCTGCAATTCAATTTTGATCGTCTTGTTGTCGACGTCGCCGGGGGCCGGAATGGTAGCTTTAGCGAACCCCAGCTTTTGGGCTTCGCGCAGACGCGTCGTCATGTGGGTTGCCGCCCTTACGGCGCCGGAGAGGGAAATTTCCCCGAAGAAGACCTGATCGTGCGGGAGCGGAACACCTGAAAATGACGACAGGAGGGCGGCTGCGGCGGCCAGATCGGCGGCAGGTTCGTTGATGCGCATTCCGCCTGCGACGTTGAGGTAGACGTCGGCTTGCGCAAACGAGACGCCGCAGCGCGCATCGAGAACGGCGAGCAGCATCGACAACCTGTTGGAATCCCAGCCGACAACGGCGCGACGAGGGGTCCCCAAGGCGGATGGAGCGACAAGCGCCTGGATCTCGACCAGGAGCGGTCTGGTTCCTTCCACGCCAGCGAATACCGCGGTGCCAGGTGCGCCGGTGTCGCGGTCGGACAAAAACATCTCCGACGGGTTCAGGACTTCGCGCAGGCCGCTCGCCGCCATCTCGAACACGCCGATTTCGTCGGTGGGGCCGAACCGGTTTTTCACCGCGCGCAGGATGCGGAAGGGATTGCCGCGATCGCCTTCGAAGTACAACACCGTATCGACCATATGCTCGATGACTTTCGGGCCGGCGATCTGGCCGTCCTTTGTGACGTGGCCGACGAGCAGAAGGGCTGCTCCTGCCGTCTTGGCGTAACGGATCAGCGATTGAGTGGCCGCGCGCACCTGGGTGACGGTGCCGGGGGCAGAATCGAGGGCATCGGCCCATAATGTCTGAATGGAATCAATAACGACGAGGTCGGCGGGCGGGCCATCGTTCAGGGTGGCCAGAATATTCGACAGGTTGGTTTCAGCGGCGAGTGCCACAGGCGCATCGGCAAGGCCGAGGCGTTCGGCGCGTAGCCTGACCTGGGCGATGGCTTCTTCACCGGTGAAGTAGACCGCGCGGCGGCCGGCTTGCGCGAAGGCCGCGCTCAGTTGCAGCAGGAGCGTCGATTTGCCGATGCCGGGTTCGCCGCCGATCAGCAGGGCTGAACCCGGCACAATCCCGCCGCCTGTCACGCGGTCGAGTTCTTCGAGGCTTGTTGGTAAGCGTGGCGAATCTTTCGTGTCGCCTTTGAGCGATTCCAGTTTTATGGCCCGGCCGCTGCTCTTGGCGGTCAGACCTGATCCCGGCGGCGGGCCGGCCTGGGATTCCTCAACGAGTGTGTTCCATTCCTCGCAGCCTGCGCAGCGGCCCGTCCAGCGCGGGGCTGTGGCTCCGCACGACTGGCAGACGAAGACCGTTTTGGCGGCTTTTGCCATGGGTGTCAGTCCTTGTCGCCGACAGGGCCGCCGCCGAGATAGACGCGGTGATACCGCCGGCCGAGTGCCGTCAGGACTTCATAGCCGATGGTTCCGGCTGCTCGCCCCATGTCCTCAAGCGAGATCGCCGGGCCGATGATTTCCGCCCAATCTCCACGAACGACTTCGGGCTCGATTGCGGTCACATCGACCGTGATGAGGTCCATTGAAACGCGGCCGACAACTGGGCTGAGTTTTCCTGCAATTGCAACCTGACCGTTGATCTCGCCGGTTGCGGCGCTGGCGTGGCGGAAGAAGCCATCGGCGTAGCCGCAGGCCAAGGTCGCCAGCCTTGCTACACCGGCGATGGTGTAGCTGGCGGAATAACCAACGGTGTGTCCTGGTGCGCTGTCGCGGACCTGCAGGACGCGGGCGTAGGCTTGGACAACCGGTTCGACGGGAGTGCGGGCTGACTGCGAAGCCTGGCCGCCGTAAAGCGCGTAACCGGGCCGCACGAGGCCATAGTGATAAGGCTTGCCGAGCATCAAGCCGTCGGAGGCGGCGAGGCTGGCAGGCGCGGTCGGCAACAGCGGGAAGAGCTGTTCGAAGATTTCGCGCTGCTGTGCGTTCTTGGGGTGATCGGGTTCATCGGCGCAGGCGAGGTGGCTCATCACGAGTCGCACTTCGAGCTTGTCGAGGGCATGCATGTTGGCTGCCAGCGCGTGCAGATCGGCTGCCGTCATGCCGAGCCTGTTGAGGCCGGTGTCAAGATGCAGGGCACATGGCAGGCGCGTCTCCCGGCGGGTCGCTTCGTTGGCCCATTCGTAGGCTTCGGCAAAACTCGATAGCACTGGCCATACGCCTGCTTCGGCGATATCGGGGGCTGAGCCGGCGATTATGCCGTCCAGCATGAAGA
>CAYGRH010000091.1:0-10392 GCA_964352165.1 uncultured Hyphomicrobiaceae bacterium
GGGGAGTTCATCGACAAAGCGCGAGGGGATGGCCGATTGATAGAGCCCACGGTTGCGGCGGTTCTGGGCGAACGAAATTTTCGAGCGCCGCTTGGCGCGGGTGATGCCGACATAGGCGAGGCGACGTTCTTCTTCGAGGCCGGTCTGGCCGCTTTCGTCGAGCGTGCGCTGGCTGGGGAACAGGCCTTCCTCCCAGCCCGGCAGGAAGACGGTGTCGAACTCCAGGCCCTTGGCGGCGTGCAGCGTCATGAGGGAAACGCGGTCGCCGTCGTTGGCCTTGTCGGCATCCATGACGAGCGAAACGTGTTCGAGGAAGCCTCCGAGGTTTTCGAACTCGTGCATGAAGCGGACGAGTTCCTTCAGGTTCTCCAAGCGCGACTGTGCCTGCGGGCTCTTGTCGGCCTGCCACATCGCGGTGTAGCCCGACTCGTCCAGGATAAGTTCGGCCAATTCGGTGTGGCGCATGGTCTCCAGCATGCCGCGCCAGCGCCTGAAGCTTGCCACGAGGTCTGAGAGCGACCGACGTGCCTTGCCGTTAAGTTCCTCGGTCTCGACGATCATCTGCGCACCGGCGAACAAGGGCATCCCGCGGGCGCGTGCCAATTCGCGCACGCGCTTGACGGAGGTATCGCCGATGCCGCGCTTTGGAACATTGACAATACGCTCGAACTTCAGGTCGTTTGCCGGATTGAAGACAATTTCCAGATAGGCGATGGCGTCCTTGATTTCAGCACGCTCGTAGAACCGCGGGCCGCCGATGACGCGATAGGGCAGGCCCGTTGTGATGAAGCGGTCTTCCATCACGCGCATCTGGAAGGAGGCGCGAACCAGAACCGCGATCTCGTTCAGCGTATGGCCGTCGCGCTGCAATTGTTCGATGTCCTCGCAGATGGTGCGGGCTTCTTCCTCATCGTCCCAATGGCCGGTGACGGTCGGTTTCTCGCCGGGTTCGTCATCGGTGAAAAGCGTTTTGCCGAGGCGGCCTTCGTTCGCCTGGATTAGACCGGCGGCGGTCGCAAGGATGTGGCCGGTCGAGCGGTAGTTGCGCTCCAGCCGGATGACGGTCGCGCCGGGGAAGTCTTCTTCGAAGCGCAGAATATTATCGACCTCCGCGCCGCGCCAGCCATAGATCGACTGGTCGTCGTCGCCGACGCAGCAGACGTTGGGCGAGCCTTGCGACAGCAGCCGGAGCCACATGTATTGCGCGACGTTGGTGTCCTGGTACTCGTCCACGAGGATGAAGCGGAAGCGGCGGTGGTAGTCGGCCAGGATGTCGGGGTTTTCCATCAGGACGCGCAGCGATTCCAACAGAAGATCGCCGAAGTCGCAGGCGTTCAGCTCCTTCAGGCGCGTCTGGTAGGCGACGTAGAGGTCGCGGCCCTTGCCGCCGGCGAATGACGAGGCTTCGCCTGCTGGCACTTTGGCCGGTGTCAGTCCGCGGTTCTTCCAACTGTCGATCAGGGAAGCGAGCTGGCGCGCGGGCCAGCGGTCCTTGTCGAGCCCGGCTGCCTCGATGACCTGTTTCATCAGGCGGATCTGGTCGTCCATGTCGAGGATGGTGAAGCCTGACTTAAGGCCTGCCAGTTCGGCATGGCGGCGCAGGATCTTGACGCCGATGGCGTGGAATGTACCGAGCCAGGGCATGCCTTCGACCGCGCCGCCGACGAGTGCGCCGATGCGCTCTTTCATTTCGCGGGCGGCCTTGTTTGTGAAGGTCACGGCCAGGATCTGAGAGGGGAAGGCGCGGTTGGTGGCGAGGATATGCGCGATGCGGGTCGTGAGAACACGCGTCTTGCCGGTGCCTGCCCCTGCCAACACGAGGACAGGGCCGTCGAGCGTTTCAACGGCGGCGCGCTGCTCGGGGTTCAGGCCTGCGAGGTAGCTGTCGGGTGAGACGGCGGCGACGGGCGCATGTTGGGACGTGACACGGGCCTGCGCGCGCTCCGAGATCGAGCGTTTGGCAGGCGGCGGAGGCGCGGGAACGAAGTTTCCGGCGTTCGCGAAACGGTCGTCCGCGTCTGTTTCAGCATCATCTCCGTCGCCGTATCGGGTGCCGGCCTGGTAGGCCGATAGCGGCGGCAGATCGAAGGGAGGTTCGTCGTCCTCCGGCAGCGGCGGGCTGGCCGCATTCGCCACGCCTGAGTGAGCCGTTGCCGACTCGTCGTTCTCGACGGCATCGTCATTCGGGGGAAGGTCGAAGGGAGGGGCGTCAAACAGATCAGCAGTGGCGGACGATGGGCCCGTGCCTACTCGTTTGTTCCCGGATTGTTTTCGATTCGCGCTCATCATGACGGACTATACCACCATGGCCGCGACGGCAATCGGGCAGCGGCGTTCCGGTCCACAGGTGAAGTGGCGGAAGGCCCCTGCGAATTGCTGTTTTGCGAGTTCCTGCCGCTTGATTGTGCACTGCGAGTTTATCCTGTCGCGCGGCCGAGGCTTTATCGTGGTCATACCTGGAGTAGACTGGACAACGATGCGTCAGTGTCGAGGGAGCCTGCGCGATGAGTGCCGAGCCAGTCAGTGATCCCCTTTCTGCCCTCAATCCGTTGGCCGCTTTGGGGCAAATCGAGGCGTTTGCCGCTTTGAGCGATGACGCTCGCGAGGCGATCGCGGAAAAGTTTGCATGCGAGTCGGTTGCCAGCGGTGCCTATCTGTTTCGCCAGGGGGCTGTCGCCAACACGATCTGCATCGTGGTCAGCGGCCGGTTCGGCGTCTTCGTGGATGGATGCGAGGGGCAGGTTGCTGAAATCGGCCCAGGTCAGCCGGTCGGCGAAATTGCATTCTTTTCCGGCGGCAAGCGAACCGCGAGCGTAAAGGCGCAGCGCGATAGCGTCGTGATGCGATTGAGCCGGGCGGATTTCGACGACCTCGCAAAACGCACGCCGTCGCTCTATCCCGCTGTTGTCAGGACACTCGCCAACAGGCTGGCGGAAACAACCGCAGGGCGAGACCCCGAGGCCTTCGTTGTGCCGAAGACCGTTGCCGTTTGCCGTGCGGGCGGCGGCTCGATGCCCGCCGGTTTCGTCGAGGGACTGCGCGCGCATTTCGAGATCGCGACCGAAAGGGCTTTGTTCCTCGATCACGCCACGGCGGCCAAGCAGCTCAAGTCCGATCAGACGTTTGCGAGCCTTGGCGAGATGGGCTGGTTCAACGAACTTGAGTCGCGCTACGACACCATTGTCTACATTTGCGACGATGAGTTGAATTGCTGGAGCGAGAAGGCGATACGGCAGGCCGATCACGTTGTGGCGGTTGGAAACTTTCTGAGCCACTCGCGTGGCGGCATCGCGCCCAACCCTATCGAGTTGCTGGCGGCAAGCCTGCATGAGTGCAACAATATCCGGCTTGCCTTCCTGCACGAGACGCGCGGTCCGATTTCGGGCACGCGCGAGTGGCTCGATGCACGGCCGTGGGCCGGGATGCACCATCATCTGCAACAAGGGTCGCGCGATGACATTGCGCGCCTGGTGCGGTTCGTTCTGGGCCGTGCCGTGGGGCTCGTTGCTTGCGGGGGAGGGGCCTACACTGCAGCCCATGTGGGCATGTTCAGCGCGCTTAGGGAAGCCGGCTACTCCTTCGACATCATGGGAGGAACGAGTGGTGGCGCTGCGATGGCGGCCGCGTTCGCGCTCGGCGTCGATGGGGCCGATATCGATGCGCGGCTTGGCGATATGTTCGTGAAGCGCAAAGCGATGGGCCGGTGGAATGTTCCGCGCTACAGCCTTCTCGACCATTCTGTGTTCGACGATGCTCTCAAGGCGTATTACGGCGAGAGCGACATCGCGGACATGTGGACTCCGTTTTTCGCGGTGGCAACGAACCTGTCGCGTAACGCGCTGCATGTCATTCGCAAGGGGCCACTTTGGCAGGGCGTGCGGACGTCATCTGCCATTCCAGCACTGCTGCCGCCTGCCATAACGGACGATGGCGAAATGCTGGTCGATGGCTGTCTCGTCGACAACGTGCCGTTGCATCCTATGCGTCAAATCAAGGCTGGTCCCAATGTTGTGCTGCAGCTTGACGTGGCGAACGCGAAGTGCGTTCCGGGAGCAACGACCGACCTGCCGGCACGGGGTACGCTCTTGCGCAAGATGATCATGCCGGGACAGCAATCTGCGCTACCTGACGCGCCAGGTCCGCAAGCGGTTTTGATGCGCGCGTTGATGCGCGAGCGGCGGGACATTGCTGCCGATCTGGCGCCCGGCGACATGATGCTGGCTTTTCGAGTGCCGGAAGCCTTTGGCATTCTGGACTGGAGCAAATATCGCGAACTGCGCTGGGCTGGTTACGATTTTGCCCGGGAGCAGCTTCGTGCGGCCCGCCCTATGACCTAGCGGTGCTCCTCAACGTTGGCATCGATCAGTGCCTTGTTGAATATGGACAGGGCAGCGAGCCGGTCGGCCCAGCCGATAATGCGGCCGGTGTCGCCTTCGGCTACCACCGCGATGCGGGATTCGCCGGTCCGGTCGAACTGGCGCAACGCGCGCTCCAGCGTATCGCTCGGCAATAGCCAAGGGCGCTCGCGTTCATCCGAATTCAGGTCGTTGTCCTCTCCCTCTTTCAGCGGTGTCATGAAGCTCGCCACATCCAGGCGGCGCATGATCGTGCGGTGCGGGCCGTCGTGCAGGAACAGCCCTCGCTTGGCAAGCTGCCAGTGGAAATACGAGTGCCCGAGCAAGGCCTGCGACAGCCCGACAGAGATGGAGACCGTCAGCAGAAGCGCGATGGTCATGTCGTAGCCGCCAGTGAGCTCGAAGACGATCAGAACCGTGGAAAGCGGTGCGCCAAGCACGGAGGCAGCAACTGCGCCCATGCCCAAAAGCGCGTACAACCCTTGGCTGGAACCGACTTCGGGAAACGTCGACGTTGCGATGACGCCGAAGGCCGCGCCAGCCATCGCGCCGAGGTAGAGCGATGGTGAAAAGACGCCGCCGGCAAACCGGGACGCGAGTGAAATCGATGTGGCAGCCGTTTTGGCGACGATCAGGGAGAGCAGAAGCCAGAGCGGCAACTCGCGCTGCAGGGCTGCATCCATTGCGCCGTAGCCGACGCCGAGGACCTCGGGGAAGACCAGCCCCATCAGGCCGACGATCAGCCCGCCGAGTGCACAGCGATAGCGCAGGGGCATTTCCATCCGCCAGGAGACACGTTCCGTTGCCATTAAAGAGAACTGGAAGAGGATCGCGACCACGGCGCAGGTCACGCCGAGCAGGGCGAAGGCAGGGAATTCCCAATATGAGGTGATCTGGTAGTCGGGAATAATGAATGCAGGGAAATTGCCGTAGTAGAGCCGTGAAAGCACGCCGCCTGCCACGCTGGCGATGACGATCGGCACCAGCGCCCTTAGCGCGTAGTGCGAGAGGATGACTTCGTGGGCGAAGACGACGCCAGCAATGGGTGCGTTAAACGAGGCGGAAATGGCGGCTGCCACTCCGCATGCCAGAAGCGAGCGTCTTGCTGCTGACGACAGCTTGAAGCGGTCTTCGGCATAAGCGGCAATGGTTGCGCCAAGATGCACCACCGGCCCTTCGCGGCCCACGCTCGCGCCCGCGCCTATCGACAGAGCTGAAAGGAACGCGGACCAAAGCCCGACTTTTGGATCGATGCGGGCATTATGCAACGCACGGGCTTCTATGACGTCAGCGACGGCATGGGCGCGGCGGCCGGGTACGAAGCGTTCCAGTAGATAGCCGACAATAAGGCCGCCGATGGCAGGTGCCAGCACGACGTTCCACCACGGTACGGCGGCCGCGGCGGCAGCCACGCGCTCGCTTGAGGTATATAGCCAGGGAAGCTGGATCAGTCCGATGAGATGGCGAAATGCAATAGCTGCTGCGCCGACCGCCAAACCGATGAGCAAAGCGAGAAACCAGACGAGCGGCTGACGGTCACCGAGAAAGTCACGGATGTTCGTGATGAAGCGCTCGATGACGGCTTCGCGAATGCGCTGGGAGAATCCGCGAAGTGCTCCGCTCAGCGTCTCTGGAAAACCTTCGGGCTGTTTGGCGGACGGGCCAGCATCGGGCTCCGCGCGGCCCGCTTGTTCTTGCGGTGCGCCTTTGCTGGCTTGCGAGCTTTTGTCCTTATGATCCATTCGATCGTATCGACCGCTGCTTCTTTTTCTTGTTGCTGCCTGTTGGTTGGGCACATTGCCGGAGAAGGCTAGGTGGGTATTGTTTGATGATGCATCTGACTGGAGGTTCCCACCTTAGACTTTTCCCTGCAAATTCGTGGGGCGGGCTGATTGACGGTGCTCACTGCGCAAACTCTATGCCATAAGCGGGTCGCGATGACATGAAATGGTAGTGGTAACGTTGCTGGAAAACGTCGAGCCGGTGGCTAAATTCGCACATCGACTGGCATTCTAAGAGCCTTAGACTGATTTACCCGAGACTCACGGGGAGGTGTTTTTGAACACGATTGTGATGTGGATCGGCGGGCTTTTGATCACCGTCCTCACAGCTTTGTTTGCTGTGCCGCACTTTGTCGATTGGAATGGATACCGCGGCGTTCTGGAAGAAGAAGCTTCGCGCGTCCTGGGGCGCGATGTGCGGGTCGGCGGCAAGGTGAACCTGCGGCTTTTGCCGGTGCCGTACGTTCGGTTTGAAGACCTGCGTATTGCCGATACCAGTGGGATTGCCGGCGCGCCGATGTTCCAGGCGGGCAGCTTTACGATGTGGCTGAGCGTGCCGCCGCTCCTGAAAGGTGTGCTGGAGGCCCGCGAAATCGAGTTGGAAAAGCCGCAGCTCCGGCTGGCTGCGGATTCGTCGGGTCGTGGCAACTGGCACGATCTTCATATGCAACGCGGCTCCCTGCCGTTTGTGCCTGCCGGTGTGACGTTGCAGTCGGTCAAAATCGTAGATGGAACGATTGGCTTTGATCTGCAGGACAGTGGCACGTTGGCCGAGATAACCGGGCTCAACGGCGAATTGACCGCGCGCGATATCACCGGCCCGTTCATTTTCCAGGGCACGGGCACCGTCGGCGGGCGGGAGCGCGAAATCCGATTTGCGACCAGTGAACCAAGCGATAACGGACAGTTTCGCGTCAAAGGCAGTTTGCGTTCTCCCGATAACACCGGGCTTTATTCACTCGATGGCCTAGTTGAAGGGCTCAACGATGTGCCGAGCCTGACGGGAACATTGAGCGCACGGCTGCGCACGCGTGACGGGCTGGGTGCGCCTGAAGCAGAAATCCGCAGCGAGATTACCGCCTCCACAACAGCGACCGCGCTTGAAAATATCGTGGTGTCGTTTGAAGAGGTTGGTCCTCCGCAATTGCTGACGGGTTCGATGTCTGCGGCGTGGGGAGCCCGCCATAGGATCGTTCTCGACATGAGTTCGCGCTGGCTGGACCTCGACCGGTTGGTGGGCGGTGCGCCTCCACCTCCTGCTGCCCCAGATCCCTCCGCTTCGCCTACCGCTCAAGCCGAGGGCGGGCCGGCCGGCGGTGGTGCTGGAGAGAATGCTCCCAATGATGCGTCTGGCCCTGCAAGTGAGCAGAAGACTGTTGCGTCAATCCAAAGGCCGCTGGCTACAGCGCAGCGAATTTTCGGCGCGTTGATCGAGATGCTTCCGGAGAATGCCGATCTGGATGCCAAGCTTGGAATTGAGCAAATCAATCTGGGGGGCGATGCCGTCAGTGGCGTACAACTTGCCATCGTGGGCAGCGGTGGTCCGCTCGAACTGCGCACTTTGCGGGCAAGCCTCCCCGGTGGCGCGAGGCTCGATTTTACCGGCCGCCTGGAGGCGGTCGAAGCGGGGCCCGTGTTTGCCGGTCAGCTCTTCCTGGGTGGGCCTTCGGTCGCGCGCTTATTGACCTGGGCTGCGAATGCTCCGCCGCCGTCGTCGTTGAGTGACGGGCCGTTTTCGGTTTCTGGCGAACTCAGTCTGGGGGCGCGATCGATCGACTTGCTGCGGGCTGCCGCGGAATTTTCCGGCTCCACTGTCAATGGCGGACTAAAATGGCGCGATGGCAAGAAGCCGCGGCTCGATCTTGAGATGGAGGGTCACGAGATCGATACGCGCTGGGTTGGCGTTTCTGATCTTGATCTGAGCGGGTTGCTGGCAAACTTTGCCGGCGCGCGCGCGGGCACAAAGCCCCTGCCCCCGGCGGGCAAAGATGATGTTGCGACGGCAGCTCAACCTGGATCGGGTGCACCGTCGTCTGCCGATAGTCCGACCGATGGGATCGGTGCACGAGTTGCCTCCCTTCTCGGCAGCGCAGATCAAACCATGTCGTTCAAGATCCGGGCCGGCCGGTTGCGGGACGGAGTGCAGACGCTGTCGGATGTGGATGCCGAGTTGCAGTTTGCCGACGGTAAGCTCGACATTCCGGCGTTGCGATTTTCCACTGAGGATGGCTTGGCTGTCCAAGCGAGTGCCGATCTGCAATTCGTCGACAATGCGCCGCGGGGTGCCTTGAAATGGACGGTCGATGCCAAGTCGGCGCAGGCGGCCAGGACGTTTGCCGCTCTGGTGCTTGATGCGCAAAGCAGCGCGACTGCGAGCGGAAACCCGGTTGAGGATCGCTTGGCAGGCCTTGCGCCGTTCCGCCTCGCGGGCCGGCTCGACATGGGCGCGCGCAGTCCGGCTTCGGCTGACTTAACCGTCGATGGTGTGATCCGTGGCAGGCGTGCAACCGGGCAATTCCTTTTCGACAAGGGTCTTGCAGCATGGCGCAGTTCGAATGCCGATATGCTCGTGACCATCGATGCCGATGACATCCATCCACTGATCGCGGTCGTGGCAGGGGCAGCTACGACGTTGTCCGGCGACGGGGACGTCAGGCCAGGCCGCGGGGTCTTCAAGGCTTCGGGTGTTGCCGATGAGGGGATGCTGGCTCTAGCAGAACTGCAGGCAGAAGGGCTTAAGCTCGGGTTTGAAGGCCGCATCGGCGTGGCTTCTGAATCCGCGGGCGGGACGATTGCGCTGGAAAACGGTGAAGTTCAGGTCGTTGCCGCGGATGCACGCGACGTGCTGCGGCTTGTGGGGTTGTCGGTCGGTGCGGGTGCTGCCGGAACTCGGCTCGAAGGTTCAATCGATTTTACCCGGAACAGCGACGCGCTGGTGCTCCAGTTGCGCGATGTGGCGATCGCAAACTCGCGCGTTGCCGGGCGCGTTTCGGTGTCGGGCGACGGCCGGGGCGTTGTCGGCTCGATTGCATCTGCGCGGCAGATCACGGCTGATCTGACGCTCGACCGGGTGGCGCTTGCAGACTTGATGACGGGGCTGTCGCGGCAAGCGCCGATTACGGCCCCCGTTCCAGCCGAAGTTAGCCGCGATGGTGCGGGCGTTGGCCAGGCTGCGTCCCAGGCATCGGGCACGGAGCGCACGGGACGGTTTGCCGGGTTGGGTTTTGCCAAATCCCCATTTTCGGATGCCGCGTTCGATCTTGACGCACTTTCCGGGGGCAACGGCGATATCGTGCTGCGCGTGGGCGAACTGGCTGTCGGCAACGGTGTGGTGATACCGCAAGCAGTTATGACTGTGAAGTCGTCTGCCGGGGGCATCGACGTCGGGATCACCAGCGACAAGCTTTTGGGTGGGCGTATGTCATGGCAGATCGCGCTGGCAAGAGCTGCCGCAGGTGTGGACGTCACAAGCACGCTTGTTATGCAGGCCGTCGAACTTGCTGCGCTGATGCCTGCTGACAAGAGCGATGCGGCCGCGGGCCGGGTGGATATTGAAGCGACGGTTGCGGGCCGTGCGCTGAGTGCGCGGGCATTGCTCGCCGTGATCGCGGGTGAAGGCCAGATGCGGCTCGTTGATGCGCGGGTCAAGGGTCTGTCGCCCGATGGCATCGCGGCGGTCGCCGATGGCGTATTGAATGGTGAAACGGATGGCAACGATGAAGAATTCAACGCCGCCGTGCGCCAGGGACTGATGAAAGGGCAACTGGGGATCGGCTCGCGTTCGGTTCCGATCACGATTGCCGACGGCCAGGCCAAATTTGCCGATGTCGAGATCAGCGGAGAGTTGGGGGCGACACGGGCCAACATCGTTGTCGATCTGGCGGCGCTGAGAGCCGACAGCCTTTGGCAGATCGTTGCCAGCGGCGGCGCGGATGCTCGCCAGCCATGGCCGCCCGTAAACGTGGCTTTCTCCGGGTCGCTTGCCAAGGTTGGCGCGATGGTGCCGAAGATTTCGGCTGATGCCCTGCAGCGCGAACTCACCGTGCGGCAGATGGAGCGCAACGTCGAGGAGTTGGAGCGTCTGCGTCAGCTTGATGAAGACGCGGCATCGAAGGCACGGGAGCGTGAGGCGCAACGTGCGTTGGAGGAAGCCCGCGAGCGTGCCGAAGCGGCGGCGGCTGCCGAGGAAGCAGCCCGGGCGCTTGGCCCGCTGCCCTTGCCCGGCCAGCCGAACGACGCACCCGCTGACGGTGTCG
>CAYGRH010000092.1:0-10342 GCA_964352165.1 uncultured Hyphomicrobiaceae bacterium
CCTCCGATCTGCTCGGCGCTCTGGCGCTGCATGAAGACGTCGCCGATGTAGGTCAGCGTGCCGGTGATCACGTCCCAGGTTTTTTCAACCCCGAGTGATACGGCGGCCACAGGATTCAACCTCTCGTGGGTGATCTTGCTCACCTGAGCCGATGCCTGAATGCCGATTACCGGCCGCGTGTGCTTGCCTGCAAGCTGATCGTTCTGCTCTTGTAGTTCCGGTTGGACTACGAGGGTTAGGATCTCACCGCCGCGATCCACGACAAAAGTCAGGTCGCGCTCAGCTCCGGTCGAGACGACGTGGCGCAGCGTGCCGAAATCATCGATTTCGCGTCCATCAATGCTGAGCACGAGGTCGCCGGCTTGAAAGCCTGCAGCGGCTGCGGGCGTGTTTTCCACGACAGCTGCGACGCGAGGTTCCATCTTGGTGACGCCGAGCGTTGAAAACAGCAGCGCAAAAATGAAGATAGCAAGCAGGAAATTGGCGATCGGACCTGCTGCGACGACGGCCGCGCGCTGCCAGACAGGCTTGAGGTGGAATGCACCGGCGCGCTCTTCGGGCGTCATGGAAGCGGCTGCATCTTTGGAAGGTGTGCTGGCGACGCCTTCATCGTCCATGAACTTCACGTAGCCGCCCAACGGTATCCAGGCGACGCGCCAGCGCGTTCCGTGTTTGTCAACGAAAGCGTAGATTTCCTTACCGAAGCCGATCGAGAACGCCTGAACCGAGACGCCGCACCAGCGTGCAACCAGGAAGTGCCCCATCTCGTGCACGAAGACCACAATCGTCAGGGCAAACAGGAATGCGACGACGATCATTAATCCGCTACCGAGATTTGTGGTCAGGAGCGAGACGATATCCATTGGCAACAGTTCTCCGGTTTCGCACCGTCAACGGGTGCCGGCGGGCGCTTCAGATCGTATTTGACGTCTCTTTTTGATCAACGCAAGGCGGAGACTGACACGTCGGCCAAGCGGCGGGTCTCGGCATCGCAAGCCAGTACGTCTTCGAGCGATGAAAGCTTTTTCAAAACACCTTCTTTATCAGCGCGTTGCATCGTCTCTTCGACGGCATGCGCGATAGATTTGAAGGGTAACTTATCGTTTAGGAAGGCTGCAACTGCGACTTCATTGGCAGCATTTAATACGGTGGGCGCTGCTCCGCCATTGTGCAAGGCCTGCCGGGCGATTCGCAATGCCGGAAATCGCGTTTCGTCGGGAGGTTCGAAAGTGAGCGTGCCGATAGCCGCCAAATCGAGGCGTTTGGTCGGGGTCGTCATTCGATCGGGCCAGGCTAGAGCAAGCGAGATCGGCACGCGCATATCGGGTTCGGAAAGTTGGGCGAGAACGGAGCCGTCTCGGTAGGACACGAGACAGTGGATGATGGACTGCGGATGGACAACAACCCCCAACTGGTCGGCTGAGACCGGGAAGAGGTGATAAGCTTCGATCAATTCCAGGCCCTTGTTCATCATCGTCGCGGAATCGACTGTGATCTTGGCGCCCATCGACCAGTTTGGGTGTTTGAGTGCCTGATCAAGCGTCGCGCCTTGAATTTGTTCGAATGTCCATGCGCGAAACGGGCCGCCAGATGCGGTCAGGGTAATCATTTCAATCGTCCCGGGCTCAGCAGCGCCAAGCGCCTGGAACGCAGCGGAGTGCTCACTGTCGACGGGCAGAAGTTCCGTGCCGGTTCTGGCGACCGCGGCCATGAACACATCACCGGCGCTGACGAGGCATTCCTTGTTTGCAAGAGCCAGGCGCCGGGTTGCTCCCAGCGCGGCAAACGCCGGTCTCAAGCCGGCGGCTCCGACGATCGCAGCCATCACGCAGTCGGAGGGTTCGCTGGCTGCGTCTACCAGAGCCTCGTCCCCGGCGGCGGCCTCGATGCCTGATCCAGATAGCGCGTCTTTGAGAGCCTGGTATTGCGCCGGATCGCAGATGACGGCGCGGCGGGCGTTGTGGGTGCGGGCAATTTGCGCCAGTTCAACTGCATTGGTATGTGCGGAGACCGTCAAGATGTCATAGGCGTCGGGGTTGCTTGCGATCAGGTCCAGCGTGCTTGTTCCGATCGATCCTGTCGCGCCGAGGATCGTCAAGCGGCATTGGCCGTTGCGGCCCTTGGGCATTGCAATGGAAGGCGCTGCTTTGCTATGCGCGCCGGTGGAGCGGCTATCGGGAGATGAGGGGGCGGCTTGGTCGTCGCGCATGTCATATCCCGCGGATGTTTTCAATGACGGTGAATTTTGGAATGGCGCCACGTTGAGCGAGCCAACGCGGATGTCATGCAGACTGTAACGCCTAACCTTCCCGCATGCACGGGTATGCGTGAAATGGCCCTGCTGTTGAATCCTTGCGAGGGCAAGACTGGTCTACGCTTGCGAGCGATCAGGCTCAGAACCCCAGCATCAGCGCCTGTGAGGGCTTGGAGGGGTTGATAAGGATGGCCAGTAGGCCAGCTGCCATGGCGACGGCCACAATACCATCCATGCGGTCCATGAACCCGCCGTGCCCCGGAATGAGGTCGCTGGCGTCCTTGACGTTGAAGCCACGCTTCAGTGCGGATTCGGCCAAGTCGCCCAATTGGGAAACGAGGCCCAAAGCGAGCGCCACGGGCAAGGCGTAGACCCAATTTGTACCGCAAGAGAGAACAGCCAACAATGCGCCCGCTGCTCCTCCGGCCGCGACCGCTGCGACCGCACCTGACCATGTTTTGTTGGGTGAGATGCTTGGCCAGAGTTTGAAGCCGCCGATTGTGCGCCCGGCCAGGAACGCTGCTGTGTCCGCAACGCAGACAATGGTCAACAGATACAGGACCGCGATGAACCCATAAGGCTCGCTGGCGCGGAGCCAGATCAAGATGATGGCCGGCAAGCCAACATACAGAACGCCGAATGCCGATAGGCGGGCTTCCTTGCCGATGTTGAGCGGCAACAGCGTAATGGCGCCTACGAGCAGGGCCAGCACACCTATCAGCGGGTGATTGACGGCTGCCAGGACGGTGCCTGCGCACGCCGCGATGGCGTGGATCAGGAAGGAAATGTCCAGGCGTCTGCCACGAACGATGCGCGCCCACTCCCAGCTCATGAGCAAGGCGACGACAAGCACGAGAAGTCCGAAGGGCTTGGGGCCTGCCGAAATCAAAGCCAAACCCAGGACGCCGAGCGTCACGCCGGAAATGATACGCGGACGCAGATCAGCAAAGGTTCGAGCGAACCCGGGCTTATCGGTTTGCTGCTTAGGGTTCTGCCCGCTGACCAAAGCAGCGTCCTCGTGCATCTTGAGCCTCAGGCCGTCGACCGGCGCGACAAGCCGCCATAGCGTCGATCGCGGCTTTGATATTGGTCGATGGCCTGCTCCAGCATTGCTTTTCCGAAGTCCGGCCAGCAGGCGTCCATGAAAACGAATTCGGAGTAGGCCGCCTGCCAAAGCAAGAAGTTGGACAGCCGCATTTCGCCACTCGTGCGGATCAGCAGATCCGGATCGGGGATGCCCTTGGTCTGGAGCGCGCTCTCGAAGCTTGCTGGATCGATGTCTTCCGGTTTGATTTTGCCGGCAGCAACATCGCTTGCCAATTGCCGGGCGGCCTTCACGATTTCAAAGCGCGCGCCGTAGTTGAACGCGATGACGAGTGTGAGTTCTGAGTTGTTCTTGGTGAGTTCGCAGCCTTCGTCGATCAGCGTCATCAATTCGGCTTCGACGCCGTCGCGTTCGCCGATCGTCACAATGCGCACACCGGCTTGATGCAGTTCGGCGAGGTCCCGCCTGATAAAGCGCTTCATCAAGCCCATCAGATCATTGACTTCTTCCACCGGCCGCGACCAGTTTTCAGATGAGAACGAATAGATCGTCAAATAGGGGATTTCGAGTTCCATCGCCGCGCGCACGGTGCGGCGAACCGCTTCAACCCCCTCACGATGGCCCAGTGTCCTTGGCAGTCCGCGCGATTTAGCCCAGCGGCCGTTACCGTCCATGATAATCGCGACGTGGTTGAGCGCCTGGCGACCCGACTTTTCAATTTCAGGAATTTGCGTGCTCTCGGCCACTGGCGAAACGGCTTTCGGTTGAGGTTGCGTTGAGGTTTTGGACTTTGGACTAGGAGGTTTCGTCGAATAACCCGGGCCAAACGACCGACCCTGAAGATTAAACCTACACCGTTTGGATTTCTGTTTCCTTTGCAGCCAGGAGGTTGTCGACCTCCTTGATGTACTTGTCGGTCAAATCTTGGACCTGCGTGGAGTGGTTGCGATGCTCGTCTTGGCTGATAGCGCTGTCTTTTTCGAGCTTTTTCAGGGAGTCCATGCCGTCGCGGCGCACGTTACGGACCGATACGCGCGATTGTTCGGCATATTTGTGCGCAATCTTAACAAGTTCTTGCCGGCGGTCGGCAGTCAGCGCCGGGATGGGCAATCGGAGCATCGCCCCGTCGATGATCGGGTTCAATCCGAGGTTTGATTCACGAATGGCGCGTTCGACAGCGCTGACGTTGGATTTGTCCCAGACCTGGACAGAGATCATGCGCGGTTCCGGCGTGGAGACCGTTGCAAGCTGATTGAGCGGCATGCGGGAGCCGTAAACGTTGACCTGGATCGGGTCGAGCAGGTGGGTGCTGGCGCGGCCCGTGCGCAGGCCGGAGAACTCCCGGCGCAGCGCTTCAAGGGAGGACTGCATGTCCAGTTCCAGTTCGTCGATATCGAATGCTTGGTCCGTCATAGATTCTTCCTCGCCTCCAGACGTGCTTGGCATGAGCCCTGATCGTCAAGTGGCCATTGTGCCAAATTCACAGGCCTTGCGCCTCTTGGCGGCATGCAAGGTCCAATTCGGCTTGATGTGTTCGGGCCGAAAACCGCAATCATCTTGTTTCATGCGGCTTGAATGGTGGTTGCGCGAGCCTGACCTTTCAAAACGTTCAATAGATTGCCGGGTTCGCGAATGGAATAGACAATTACCGGAAGAGCGTTGTCGCGGGCAAGCGCGATGGCCGCGCCGTCCATGACCTTGAGGTCCTTCGCCAGGACCTCGGCATAGCTGAGATTGTCAAACCTCTGGGCCGACGGGTCCGACTTCGGATCTGCAGAGTAAACGCCATCGACCTGAGTTGCCTTTGCTACAGCGTCGCAGTCCATTTCGATGGCGCGCAGGGTGGCCGCTGTGTCCGTGGTGAAGAAGGGATTGCCGGTTCCTGCGGCGAAAATGACCACGCGGCCGTTTTCCAGATGATGAAGCGCACGGGGGCGGACATAGGACTCGCAGACTGTGGGCATCGGGATTGCCGAGAGCGTTCGCGCGGGAATGCCTAGCTTCTCCAGCGCACCATGAAACGCGAGCGCATTCATGACGGTAGCCAACATCCCCATGTAGTCGGCCGTTGCGCGTTCCATTCCTGCTGCCGCGCCCTTCAGGCCGCGGAAGATGTTTCCGCCTCCGATCACAAGCGCGATCTGGCATCCCGCCTGGGTGGCTTCGCCGATGTCGGCTGCAAGCCTGTCGACTGTGCCCATGTCGATCCCGTAGCCCTGCTCGCCCATCAGTGCTTCACCAGACAACTTCACCAGAAGTCGGTTGTATTTCAGGCCGGAAGCATTGGTGGGCGCGGTCATGGCAGGTCCATTGATCGGTTGTGTTTCTGAACCAGCGTGTTGGCTGTTCGCTGCGGAGTGGGCCAACGAGGCTGGTCGGCGGGCTTTGCCGCGTTCCGCTGTAACCATTCAACGGCTGCGTGCAAACGGTCTTTGTTGGTACACTTACTGAAAAATGCGTCAATCAATGCCTGGATGGCCCTCATATACAGAGCCGATGTGCGGATTTGTGCTGATCGGCGATTATGCGGCGCTGATACGACAACGGCCGGCTGATTGTCAGCCGGCCGTTGTCATTAAATGGCGATTCGCTTGAACGCTGGCGTGAAAAGCTGGTCTAAGCGGTGGTTGTCCGATTACTTCTGGCCTGCAGCGGCAGCAACCTCGGCGGCAAAATCGCCTTCGTTCTTCTCGATCCCTTCGCCGAGTGCGAAGCGTACGAAGCCAGCGATCTTGACCGGCGCACCGATGCCCTTTTCGGCAGCCTTAACGGCCTGTTCAACGGAGGCCTTGCCGTCGAGCACGTACACCTGCTGCAGCAGGACGACCTGCTGGAAGAATTCTTTGCGCAGGCGGCCTTCAACCATCTTCTGAACGATCTCATCGGGCTTGCCGGAGGCTTTGGCCTGCTCGGTGTAGATGGCGCGTTCCTTGTCGATGGCGGTCGTATCGAGTTCCTCGGGCGTCAGGGCCAGCGGTGAGGCTGCTGCGACGTGCATCGCAATCTGACGGCCAAGTTCTGCGAGCTTGTCTTTGTCGCCGGTGCTTTCAAGGGCGACGAGAACGCCGATCTTGCCGAGGCCGTCTGCTGCCTTGTTGTGCACGTAGTCCGCGACGATGCCTTCGGAGACCGAGAGCTTGGCTGCGCGGCGGACGTTCATGTTCTCGCCGATGGTTGCGACCATTTCCTTGACGTAAGTATCGACGTTCATCTCGCTGCCGGGATATGGCATCGCGAGCAGCTTTTCGAGATCGCCATCGGCTTCAGACGCCGCGCCCGTGATCTTGGTGACCATGTCCTGGAATTTGTCATTGCGCGCCACGAAGTCAGTTTCAGAGTTGACTTCAACCACGGTCCCGACCTTGCCGTCGGCAGCAACACCGACGAGGCCTTCGGCGGCTACGCGGTCGGCCTTCTTGGCGGCTTTCGACAGGCCTTTTTTGCGAAGCCAATCGATGGCGGCATCCATATCGCCGTTGGTTTCGCTCAGAGCCGCCTTGCAATCCATCATACCGACCCCGGTACGTTCGCGCAGTTCCTTGACCATGCTTGCGGTAATCGTCGTCATCTTGTGCCCATCGGTTGGCGGGATTTGAAAAGCCCTAAGCCCGCTACGTGTAAAGTTTGCGACAGCCGGAAACGGTGTTGCGAAAACGCCATTGGGTGATTGCCAACTGACGGCCTGACGGGCCGGGCGGTTTTCGCATTAGCCGGATGACGCGCGAATTTCGGTTTCAGTGCGTGTGCTGCCGCCATTCAGTCGCGACAAAGACAACTCCGCGCGGTTGGACCGAGTGCCGATCAGCACAAAAACTGGTCCAATTGATGCGCCCCGGAGCACTTCGAAGCATCAGCCAATAAGGGCCCGGGTGCATGTTGCAACCCCACGATTTCAGCGCGGGGTTGCCTTTATTCAGTTTGGCCAGCGCGGAACTCGTTTCCTCCGCCGCCAATCGATCCGCTCGGTTAAGCCGCTGTTTGGGCTACGAGCTTCTTGGACTGTTCAATCCAGTTTTCCAATGCGATCTTGCCGCCCAATTCGAGCTGTGCATCGAGAGCTGCAATCTGCGCCAGATCCAAATCCCCAATCTGCCAGAAGTGGAAGACGCCTGCATCGTTCAACTGCTGTGCGACCTTGGCATCGATGCCCGTAATCTTCGTCAGATCGTCGGGCTCGCCGCGCGGACCTTCGATTCCTTTGAAAGTAACGGCTTCCGCGGGAGCAGCGGCTACGTCCGGCAGGACTTCCGGCGTTGGGGAGACCGATGCGCCGACGTCGACGCCTGCGGATGACTGACTGCGCTCCAGGCCATCGAGAGCGGCACGGGCGACGAGGTCGCAGTACAGCGTGATGGCGCGGCCAGCATCGTCATTGCCCGGGATCGGGAAGTCGATGCCGTCAGGATCGCAGTTCGTGTCGACGATGGCGATGATCGGAATGCCGAGCTTGCGGGCTTCCTGGATCGCAATCGATTCCTTGTTCGTGTCGATCACGAACAGAAGGTCGGGCAGGCCGCCCATATCCTTGATCCCGCCGAGCGACTGGTTCAGCTTGTCGCGTTCGCGCGTGATGTTGAGGAGTTCTTTCTTCGTGCGGCCGGACGGCGTGCTGAGCAGCTCGTCGAGCTGGCGGAGGCGACGGATCGACTGGGACACCGTCTTCCAGTTGGTCAGCGTACCGCCGAGCCAGCGGTGGTTCATGAAGTACTGGGCCGAACGCGTTGCCGATTCAGCGATCGATTCTGCTGCCTGGCGCTTCGTTGCAACGTAGAGCACGCGGCCGCCGCCGGCGACGGTATCGGAAATCTTGACCAGCGCCTGATGCAGTAGCGGCGTCGTCTGGGTCAAGTCGATGATGTGGATGTTGTTGCGGGCTCCGAAGATGAAGGGAGCCATCTTAGGGTTCCAGCGGTGAGACTGGTGACCAAAGTGAACGCCAGCTTCCAATAGCTGACGCATGTTGAACGCAGGAAGCGCCATCGTTTCGTCCTTAGTTTTCCGGTTGATCCGCCGCGTTCCCTGAGAGAAGACCCAGACCGTCAGCCACCAAATGATGAGCGAACGGCTGCCAAGTCCACCGGAGCGACCGGCCGGGGCTTTTAATCCGGCAAGCGCGATGGGAACACGTGTGAAGTGAGCCGCCTTATAGGGGGCTTTATACCTGCTGGCAAGACGTGCCAGCCTTCGGCTATCGGCGTGAATACCGCCTCAGGGTAACCTCAGGGTAAAGAGCGGTTCAGCCGCCTGCGGGCTGAGGCGGGGAAAATGGCAATCGCGGCCCGCTGCGCACCGTTAACCCAGCGTTGCAGGTGCTGCATGGTTTCAGGCGCCATGGCGACGCAGCCGACCGTCGGGGTTCCGGGCTGTTTCCAGACATGCATGAAGATGCAGGAGCCGGAACGCGCCTTGGCGCTGGTCGGGTATTCGACGACAAGACCGTGCTGATAAAGATCGATTTCCCACATGCGTTCACCGCTTATGCCTTGCCCAGCTTGGTCGATGGGGACGATGCGGCTGTATTGGGTGGAGTTGGGATCATCGACGCAGAAGTGTTTGCCGTCCGTCAGTTGCATGTAATCAGGAAGGTCTGAGGCTCCGAGGCCAAAAGGCTGGCCCAACGGGAAAATCCCGGCGGGGGCGCGTTTGTCGCCTTCGCGCTTGATGGGTTCACCGTCGCGGGCAAGGTGACGGAACGTATGGCCCCAGCCGATGCCGGCGCGCCCCAGCGTAACGGGTTGAGCCTGGCCGACGGCTTGCCATGGTTCATTGTCGGCGGTCCGCTGATAGGTCACAAGGTTTGCCTGGCTGTCGTTGAAGCCGTCGACTTCCACGACGATGAGGCGCGTCGTTCCAAAAAGAGGCTCGACCGGCGCAGGGACCAAGCGCGCTATAACCACAGCGGCGAGGACCAGGGCAGCGATGATCGGTTGAAGCCAGCGGATCACGTCTCCACCACTTCGCGCACGCCGGGCATTGTGGACAGCACGCCCGCCGCACTTGGCGAGACGTCGTAGTTGCCGGGCAGGACAAATTCGACTTCCCGCCTGCGGTCGGGCACCGGCAAGACGATGGAAATCTTGCCACCGCGCCGGTTTCCGGCGGTCGGCGACAGGAGCGAGGCTTTGATCTCGTTGAAGGCGGCTTCGGGCTGTTTGAGGCCCGTCGGGTCGAACATCAGGCGCAATCCGCGCTCGACGTTGGCTGCGGCGGCGTCCAGGCTTTCGACGCTTTGGGCGCGCAGCTTGACGGTATCGCCGTCGCGCTCGGCTTCGACGGAGACGAGAACCGGGGTGCCGGCCTCAAGCAGGTCGCCCGCATTGGCGAGTGTCTCGGAGAACAGAACCGCTTCGTACTGACCGCTTGGGTCGGAGAACATGGCGAAGGCGAATTTGTTGCCCTTGGCCGAGCGGCGCACCCGGGCTGCTATCACGATGCCTGCGAGCCTGCCGCTAGTCGTGCCGCGCGCGGTCGCTGCCTCGAAATCGGTGAAGCGGCGCACATTGAGCTTGGCCAAGACCTTTTCATACTGATCGAGCGGATGGCCCGACAGATAAAACCCGATAGCGCCGAACTCCTGTTCCAGACGTTCCAAGGGCGTCCATGGTTTCGTCTGGCGCAGATCGAGGGTCGGGCCCGTATCGCCGCCGCCGAACAGGTCGGAGGTTCCCGCCTCGGTATCCGCGTTGATGCGGTTGGCGAGCGCCATGATCTGGTCTGCGTTGGCTTTGACGCAGGCGCGGTTCGGTTCCAGCGTATCAAAGGCTCCTGCCTGGGACAGCGTCTCCATCGCGCGCTTGTTCATTGCTTTGGCGTTGAGGCGACTGGCGAAATCTGCGGGAGACTTGAACGTGCCTTTTTCGCGGCGTGCTTCGACAATGGTCTGCACGGCTGATGCGCCGATGTTCTTGAGTGCCGCCAACGCATAGCGGATTGCGCCCGGCTCAGCCTTGCCATCCTTGTTGCTTTTCCCAGGTTCCGCGAGGAACTCAACGTCTGAAGAATTGATGCAGGGCGGCTTGACCTCGATGCCCGATTTGCGCGCT
>CAYGRH010000093.1:0-5371 GCA_964352165.1 uncultured Hyphomicrobiaceae bacterium
AAATACTCCACCGCGTTGTTGGGAAAGAAGCTCTTGAACTCGCCGTAGAGCTGGGCGGCCAGCGTCTTGTTCGGCGCCAGGATGAGCGCCGGGCGCTGCGTGCGCGCAATCACGTTGGCCATCGTGAAGGTCTTGCCCGAGCCGGTGACGCCGAGCAGCACCTGGTCCTTGTCGAGCCCGATCACGCCGCCCACCAGTTCCTTGATGGCTGTCGGCTGGTCACCCTTCGGCTCGTATTCGGAGACGAGTTCGAACGCGATCCCGCCCTCGCTCTTTTCGGGTCGCTCGGGCCGGTGCGGCGTGAAGTCTGGCTTTTCGCCAATGACGATAGGGTGTGCTGCCATCATCGGCTGGGTCGCCAGCAGTTCGCGCGCCTTGTCCGTGCGCTCATGCGGCTTGGCCAGCAGCGCGTCGAGATAGGCCGTCAGGCTCATGTTGCCGCTGGTCGGCGTCAGCGCCTGATTGCGCAGAGCCGGCAGCACGCCGGGGTTTTTCGCATAACCCGCATCAAAACCGGTCTGCGGCGCTTCGCTGAAACCGCCGCCACCGCCGGCCAGCCCCGGTGTCTGGGCAGCCGTTTCCGGGGGCGGCGGCAGCGGCTTGCCCGACTTGCCCCGCGCAGCCCTCGGCTTCTTCGCCACAGCTTTTGCGGGCGTTGCCTTCGTCGGCGGTTTTTTGGATGTTGGATCTGATGCCATAGGGAGAATATGGCCTAGCGCGCGCCCCGGATCAAAGGGTCATAAAAAACGGGGAGATCGAGGGGTGTCCCCTCGAGCGGGTGAAGGGCAGCAGCCCTTCTCGCGCCAGCGACTTCCTCTCCACCCGCACCCGGCTGATACCTGGATCCCGGGACCAAGTCCCGGGATGACAGGAGTGGGTTTTGCAAGGTCGAGGCGCCCTCAAATGTCGTGCCGGAGGCGCGCAAGAATAGAGTCTGCCGGGAGCCAACCCACCGCGAGCGCGGACGATTGCTGGAACAACCCTCGGCAGGCCATGACGCGCTTTACGTGCGCAAGCGGAGAGGCTCGGAATGGGTGGCGGTGGCAGGCGGTGCCACTTCAACGACGCAGCGTGAAGACCAACGCCGCGAAAACTTCGGCCATCCAAGCGCCCTACTTATCCACCCGGCATGGCCCGAATTCGGAAGCCGGCAGGCGGATCAGGAGGTCTGCGGCGCGGCTGGCGCCGAAGGCATCCTCGGACGCGAACAGGCCTGCCGCGTGCCGCTCCTTCATGCCATCGACGATGCGCTGGTGCGGAATGCTGGAGTAGATGCGGCGGATGTAGTCGAGGCCGGGATCGCCATAGGAGCGGAACATATGCGCATGGCCTTCTGCGCGTCGCTTGACATAGTCGCGGATGGCGCGCGCGTAAGCTTTTTGCGCCGCCGGCGGACAGTTGCCGACACGGCAGTAGTTCGTTGCCTGGATGGCGAGTTCCATCTCCTTGAAGGTTCGGTTGCGCACTTTCGGAGAGTCCACGAACGTATTGCGCGGATCGAAATGGGCGCGGCGCGAGACGATTGGTTCGCGGCCTGCGGGATAGCAATCGGAGGCAAATTTCTCGCCCGAGAAAAAGCGCACGAGCTGGTGCGGAACGGTAGTGAATATCCCCAGGAAGACAAACACTACGAGAAGGGGAGGCAGGATGACATCGGGTGAGAGCATCCAGGCTGGCAGGCCGTCGCGGCGCACGGAACGGCTCATCCGCAGGCCTCTTCCAATGTGTCGATGTCTTTGAGGTAGGGCGAAACCGCTGAGGGAACGCTCCATCCAAAGTCAGATGACGAAAGCCGACCGGTGGCGACGGCATGGCGCATGGAGGCGACCACATCGCGTTGGGGCGCGGGCCGCCGCCGCTTCTTGGTTTTCTTCTTGCCGGCGAACTTCTGGATCATGACGGCCATGTCCTTATCCATGTCGGACATCCGGTTTCCGGGTCCGTACAACGCGTCGTAATCCTTCTGGAACCTGGCGATAACGCCGAAGTAGGCGGTCAGCTCATTGGCCAGTGTGGCGCGATGCTGCGGCTCGCACAGGCGTTCGCGGTTGGTGCGCATGGTGCAGGTAAGATAGCGCCCGAGGCCACGGATGGACGAACCGCCCAGCTTGGCCAGCCTGAGATGGAAGCCGGGATCGCGGCCAAGGCGGCGCTGGGTTGCGGCGTCGAGCGGCGGCAGGCAGGCGCGCATCAGTTCTTCTGTCGTATCGGAGCGCTCGAGCTGTCCGGCCGGCAGTTGCTTGTAGACGAGTTCCTGCGTCAGCCCGATGGGACCTGCAGGGATCTTGACGCGCTCAAATGAGATGCCCGCGCTAAGGCCGCCGGAAAACAAGAAGGGGATACCGAAGGCGCATAAGGCAAACACGCCGATCATGCTGAAGATCGTGAGAACCTGTCCGGCAAGCTTGTCGCCGTCGCTTCCGCCTCCTCCCGAAAACCAGCCCCGCGCTGGCCTTCTGTCGCGACCGGGGCCGCGGTCGGTTATCAAGCCGTCTGCCCCATCGCCCTCCGAACCGGGAGGAACATAAACAGCGCGCGGGCGCTTTCGGTTGCCGAAACTCATGATTTTGCCCCCTACCAGTTGCGGCAGAACAGATTGATCGGCGGCGCTTGTGAGACGAGCCTGCCGTTATGGTGGACGTTGGTGTCGCTGACCGAGATGGTGGTCGCGTTCGAGATCACCGTGATCCAGACGTTGCGGCGGCTGACGCCGAAGAAGCGCCGCCAGGTCTGTAGCGATCCGCAGAAATTCTTGGCATCGGTTCCGTTGAGATAGTCGCCGGGCCGTGCAGTCGAGCGGTCGCCGAACGCGGCCACTCGATAACCCGCAAGAAGCCCCGGATAGCCGCCAATGGCATCCATCGGCGGGCTCCCCTCGAAAGCCAGCCGCGCGCGCCGGTTTTCCGTTCCAGGGCGCAACCGCCAGAAGATCGGGTCCCCGTAGATGACGAGCACGGCGGTATCGCCAGCCGATGCGGTGTTGAGTTCGATGTCGCGATAGCCTTCCGGAACGGCGGATTTGCCATTTAGCTGCGTCTGGATCGCGCGCGTTCTAGCGCTGCCGCCCAGCCCGGCAGGCCCTTCGTAATCGACGACGATGATCTGCAACGCCTTGGCTGAACCCCGCGCCTCGCCCTCGTAAGCCGAGATTTCTTTCAAACGGGCTTTTTGTGCGCTGAGATCTGCCGGCCCGTCGCCCGAGCCGATGCCGTGAAACAGCATGCCAGTAAACACGCCTGCGAAACCGGTGAGCCCGGCCAGCGCCACTAGCGGGATGATCACCGAGCTGATCAGGATGGCCACGATCAACAGGCAGACAATCGATATCGGGTTGTTGGCCTTGTTGGCGCAATTACTCATCGCAAACGTTCCGCGTGCCAGTGTCCTCACCAGCAGCCAATCTACCTATCTTGCGTGAAATCCTGGTTGACGTTCACTGAACATCGGCTTGCGGTCCGTCCCGAAGCGAAGCAATGCCGCCCGAACCCTCACGCGTTTGTGACCCCGATTAGGGCGAAAGTGCCAGAGGCCCGCTATACTCCGCCGTCGTAGCGTCGCGGCAAAACAAGAACGATAGGGAGAACGTGCGATGAGGCAGGTATCACAGCCGATGCGAACCATCTGCAACCTGATCGCCTCGGCGGTCGTTGCCATGACGGCTCTGGTTCTATTCGACGCGGTGTTGGGCAACAGCGAGCTGGCGCGAGCTGCCGAGGCTGCACTTCCGCAGGGCACAAAATCGATCTCCCTCGTTTCCGCGAGTGGTGAGAAACTCACCATCGGCTCCGTCGACTTGAAGCCGACGGGCGACGCCGACGCTTCTGGACGAACGATCGTCGTGAACCTCGATGTCCCCGACTTTACAGACCAGTTCCTTTCTATGCGGCCCTTCCGCTGCCTGCCCGACAGCAAGGAGATGTGGTGCCATCTGGCCTATCCCTACGCGCTGAAAAACAAGATCACGGCAACGGACCTGACGGACCTCGAATACCAATTGCTGTTCATCTTCCGCTCGCCCGACAGCTACGGCATCGATGCCTGGAATGGGCTGTATTTCAAGCTGGAGTCGGGCGCTGATGGACGGATTGTCGGAAACGCCCACGAGGTCGATCTCAACATCCTTGCCGTTCCACCCGATGACCCTACGATTCGCCCGATCAATCAAGGCGACCTCACGTCTATTGAATCCGACACGCATCGCTTTGCGCGCGTGGAAATCGAATAGTCCTGTCAGTTAGTTGCGCCTGATCGATAAAGCCGCTTATCACTCCGATCCCTTCGCAGGCGACGGTGCTGGCGGCAATCGGGTCTTGCCGTCGTATTCCTGAACGCTATGGTCTCGACTTGACGATCAAGAACGCTTCAAGGAGACAGGCGAATGTCCGAAACCCGAGTGGCCCTGGTCACTGGTGCCAACCGCGGAATTGGCCTCCAAATCGTGCGCGAGCTTTCGCGCATGGGGATCATGACCGTAATCGGTTCGCGCGATCTCGACACAGGCCGGGCAGCCGCCGAGAGCCTTTTGTCGGAAGGCCTCGAGCCCGCTGTCGCCCAACTCGACGTCACCAATGATGAGAGCGCGAAGGCCGCCGTAGCGGAAACTTTGAGACTGTTTTCCCGCATCGACATTCTGGTGAACAATGCCGGGATCTTGAAAGATCCGGGCGTTGATGAAGAAGGCGGCCTCGCCGAGACCATCCCGATCGATCTTGTCGCACGGACGCTTGACACGAATACTCTTGGACCACTCCGAATGATGCAGGCGGCCCTGCCGCATATGCGTGAACAGGGCTACGGACGCATCGTCAACATGTCGTCCGGTCTGGGCCAGCTCTCCGAAATGGGGGAGGGCAGAGCAGCCTACCGCATGTCGAAGACCGCCCTCAACGCTTTGACGCGAACGGCCGCAGCAGATCAGGATACTCCCGACATAAAGATCAACGCCATGTGCCCGGGCTGGGTAAGGACCGACATGGGTGGTCCCAATGCGGCTCGATCAGTTGAGGAAGGTGCCGACACGGCAGTATGGCTGGCAACGCTCGATGCGGACGGCCCAACCGGTGGGTTCTTCCGCGATAGGAAACCTATCGCCTGGTAGGCCGAACGGGCTGCCAGTTCATCTACTGTTGTCACAATCACAATAGAGGTGCCGCCTCCTGGGGTGGCTGGAAAGCTTTGGCCCCGCAACAGGCCACGAGGTGGCCCGGCGCAAGCGCCGCCCTTTTCGAGCGCCTTTGGCGCGTGAGAATAATACGACGCCCCATCGCCTTGGGCGATCAGGCCACAAGGTGGCCCGGCGCAAGCGCCGCCCTTTTCGAGCGCCTTTGGCGCGTGAGAATAATACGACGCCCCATCGCCTTGGGCGATCAGG
>CAYGRH010000093.1:5471-10342 GCA_964352165.1 uncultured Hyphomicrobiaceae bacterium
AGGTGGCCCGGCGCAAGCGCCGCCCCATCGGAGCGCCTTTGGCGCGTGAGATAAAACATGCCCCACCGGCTTCAGCTCTTCTTCGGCCCGCTCGTGGCCTTGCGGCGATACCAGCAGGTCGTTCCAGAAGCGCGCGTATTCGCACTCACGCCGCAGCCAAGGTTTTTCGCCCTGCCGCTGGACGAGGATTTGCGCGATAGGCTGCACGCCAGCCACGGGACGGGAGATTGGGCCGATACCGGGCCGGAGCTGTCGAGCGGCGATATGGCTTTTGCCGCAAAGGCATCGTCAGACGCTCAACTTGCATATCTGGAAACCGATTTTTTCGGTGGAGCGGGCTTCCAAGGGGCCGCCGTCTGGGAAGACTCGCGCCTTGCAATGGCCCCGGCATCGGTCGAGATCGGCAACAGCCCCCGGCGTCCCGTGACGATCTGGCCGATCAACACGGCACTGAAGCGGATGGGGATCAAGCCGGATGCCGGCCTCGATGCCTTCGAGACGATCGGATTAGGTCACTACCGATCCATCGATGCGATCCGCGCCAGGGCGAGCGAAGTCCGTAGCTAGAGCAGATGGCAAACCCCGCCGTAACTTACAGCCCTTTGACGAGCGTGCCGACCATCAACGTCAGATAAGCGGCCATCGCCAGCCAGAACTCCTGGTGGGGAAGCTGTCGCGGAATATCGACGAAACCCATTTTGGTGATGAGCGCGAGTGAGGCGAGAATAAACGCCACCAGGAAGATGATGATTGTCGGAGGATTAAGACGCATGACTGAAGCTCTCTCTCGCCAGTGAACGCTTGCCGGTAATTTTCGGCTGTAAGCCTGCTGGCTGGAATACCACAAGCGAAGCTTGCTCAGCCGATCCTGCTCTAGCCCGGCGCGGTAATCTTGCCAAGGGACCTGATCACAACGTTCTCGGAGGACCGAATGCGGCGGGTGTCAATGCCTCGGGCTTCGAACTCTTGGCCTTGACCGGCGTCAGATGGCGCACGTCGCTCTCACCGGGCTGCTCGATGACGAAGCGGATAGTTGCTCCATCAGCATTTCCCGCAAGCCGGCCCGTCACCATGATCAGCCCGCCGCGCGGTTCCGTTGCGGTCCGGGTATCGATGTGTGTCGGACTTTGCGTAACGTTACGCACGTCGACGATATCGAAAACCCGTTCGGTTCCCTGCCAGGTCAATGTCATGCGATCCCCCTGAGTGACCGCTTCCGGCCAGGACACAGGGTTGACTTCTACACCACCGCCGGTTTTGCCAGCACGAGGCTGACCGGCAAATCCGAGCCACTCGTCTTCACTGGCAGCCCATGCGATGGCCTGGGAGCTCTGATGGCTTCTTACCGTGGAGGCGAGCGTAGTGGCCGGGGACTGGGATAACGCCGAGGACAGGTCGGCCTTGAGAACCGATTCCACGTTGCCAAGAACGAAGGCAAGGGACGCCGCGCCAGCGAGACACAATCCCACGCCCAATCGCCCCCAGACAAAAGCCATTCGTGTCTCCTGCGCCATAAGAATGCTCCGTGTCCTAATCTTTCGCTGATCCGACTTCGCGAAGTTTCGGTGGCAATATAGCCAATCAAGGAGCCGATGCCGACCCATGAAGTTCGCAATTAGCTTTACGGATGGGGACAGGAGCCGATCACTTTACTGTTAGCCTCGTATCACCGCCCCATCGGCCATCCGGTAGAATCTCTCCCGTTCCGCTTTGCTGAGCGATAGGCCGAGGCCTTGTCCGTTTTGGCATATTGCATCCGCAAGTGGCGGAAAAAGGCCAGATTGAATGCAAACAGCATGGCGAAGACAAGTCCCAGCATCCACATTGCGCTGGGCCCGGTCGTATTGCGGAATACGCTGTCGGCAGACGATAGCGGCACCGGGACAGCCGATTTGACCATCTGAGCGGCTTCCACCACCGCCTTGCTGTTATCCGGCGCAGTCGTCAGCTCGGCGGCGTTGGCGCTGATCGACAACAAATCGTTGAACTGCGAAGGCGAGGCGGAGCCCGTGCCCGAGTTCATGGCGAGCGCAAAAGCACCGAAAACGATAAGGCCGATGCAGAAATCGGCGCCGGTGCGTAAAACGAGCTTCGGCAGGCTGGCTTTCGTCGCCATGATGGAACTCCTGATGCCTCGTGCAGACTTCGAATCTGCGTTGATCGGGATGTAACCTGCAACGTGTGGCGGCTCCGGGCCGAGATTGTGGCGGCGGCGCGCTAGGTTGGGGACACCTCAACGACGCCGTTCCAAGTGTGCTAAAGCTGCAACGAAACTGGCTGGCTGTGTCTGGGCAAAGCTGGCGCCAGCAGACAACCCCGCTTCATTGACCCGGCACCGGTATGGGGCAGTCGCATACGAATCTAAAAGCCCTGTTGCAGCCAGCTTGCGAGGCGACTAGTTTGCCCGCGCTTTGGTGCAAAACAGAGAACGGCCGTCAGCGCTCCGGCCGCGTCGACCTCCGATTAGCCGGAAGCATTTCCACCTTCCTCGAAAGCCGTTTCCGCCCGGCATTTCGAACAACGACCAGAAAGGCCATCCCATGGGCTTCATCGCCGACAGCCTCAATCGCATTCAGCCGTCTGCCACGATCGCAGTGGCAACCAAGGCGCGCGCTCTGAAGGCAGAGGGCCGTGACGTACTGTCTTTGTCTGCTGGCGAGCCGGACTTTGAAACGCCTCAGAACATCAAGGATGCTGCGGTCAAGGCGATGAACGAGGGCAAGACGCGCTATACCGATGTCGACGGTATTCCCGAACTGAAGGCGGCAATTGCAGCCAAGTTCGCACGCGACAACAATCTGACCTACAAGCCCAGCCAGATCTCGGTCGGCACCGGCGGCAAGCAGGTGCTCTACAACGCGCTGCTTGCAACGCTGAACCCAGGCGATGAAGTCATCATACCCGCGCCCTGCTGGGTGTCTTATGCGGACATAGTAATCTTGGGCGGCGGCAAACCCGTGTTCGTCGATACCAAGATGGAGCACGGCTTCCGCCTGCAGCCTGAAACGCTGGAAGCAGCCATCACGCCCAAGACGAAATGGTTCCTGTTCAACTCGCCGTCGAACCCGACGGGCGCGGCCTATTCGGACAAAGACATCAAAAAGCTGACGGACGTGCTGCTGCGCCACGAGCAGGTCTGGGTCCTGACCGACGACATCTATGAGCACCTGATCTACGACGGGCTGAAGTTCTTTACGCCTGCCCAGGTAGAGCCGGGCCTCTATGACCGCACGCTGACCCTCAACGGGCTGTCGAAAGCCTATTGCATGACGGGTTGGCGGCTGGGTTACGCTGCCGGTCCCGAAAAGCTGATCGGTGCCATGCGCAAGCTGCAGTCGCAATCGACGTCGAACCCGTGCTCGATTGCGCAGTGGGCAGGTGTCGAGGCACTCAACGGGCCGCAGGACTTCATCGCGGCCAACAACGAGGTCTTTATCCAGCGCCGCGACCTGGTCGTCTCCATGCTAAACCAGGCAATTGGCCTGTCCTGCCCCAAACCCGAAGGCGCCTTCTACGTCTATCCATCTTGCGCAGGCGCCATCGGCAAGACCTCGGCAGGCGGAGCAAAGATCGCAACCGATGAGGATTTCGTCACCGCGCTTCTGGAAGAGGAAGGCGTCGCGTGCGTTCATGGCGCAGCATTTGCCGGCTCGCCCGCCTTCCGCATTTCCTACGCGACCGCGACTGAAACGCTGGAAGAAGCCTGCCAGCGCATTCAGCGCTTCTGCGGCGGCATGAAGTAACGGACGCAACATGAAGTCGAGTCGCGGGGCAACATATCAATCCTGCGCCATTCAAGTAGGCCAAGGCCCGGCCGCCAAGTGGCCGGGCCTTGGCCTATATCGTTCGGGTCTTAATAGGTGTTCACCGGGGCAAATCGGAGCCTCGTCATTCCGCACTTGCAAGCAGCACCGCTCGGCATCAAACATCGGCGCTGGAGTGCTGACGCGGGCCTAAGCCGCCCCTCGGTGAACTCACGGCCGTTGTGCGGCGGAGCGGTTTGGCGAGGTTAGACTTTGGCAGGCGTAATATCGAGTATCATCCTGCCGCTGTTCGGGGTCATGCTGGCGGGATATCTGGCGGGCCGTTCCGGGTTCCTCCCCGTCAGCGCCAGTGCCGTGCTCGGACGCTTTGCGTTCATGATTTCGTTTCCAGCGCTTGCGTTTGTCTCCCTTGCCAGGGTGACGCCCGCCGACTTCTTCAACTGGCCGTTTCTCGGCGCACTCGTCGGCGGCATGCTGATCACGTTTTTTGCAAGCTTTGCTGTAGCGCGCCTCGTGTTCCCCGACGAACTGTCATCGAGCGGCCTGCATGCGCTGACCGCAATGTACGCCAGCACCGGCTATATCGGGCTGCCGCTAATCGTCCTGACCTTCGGCGATACCGCTTTGGTCCCAGCGATCATTGGCGCGGTCGTAACCGGCGGCATCTTTACGCCGATGGCAATCCTCATCGCCGAAATCAGCCAAAGCCGGAAGAACGGTGGCGGGGCACTTTGGAAGCCTCTGCGCGCGGTCGCATCAAACCCGGTCGTCTTTGCGACCGCAGCCGGGCTGGTTGTCTCGGCGCTTGCCCTGCCGGTCCCTAAACCGTTGGAATCCTTCTGCGAGGTCCTTGGCGAGGCTTTCGTGCCGTGTTCGCTGTTTTCGGCAGGGCTGTTCATGTACGGCTGCCGCGTCGAGGGCGACAAGAAGGAAGTGGCCTGGCTGGTCTTCGTAAAGCTCGCGATGCATCCGCTGATCACATGGATACTGGCGCGGTACGTCTTCGCGCTTGATGACATGCTGACAGCCATCGTCGTCTTACAGGCCGCCCTGCCGACTGGCGTTCCCGTATTTGTACTGGCCCAGCAGTACGGCGTGTTCGTAAAC
>CAYGRH010000094.1:0-3705 GCA_964352165.1 uncultured Hyphomicrobiaceae bacterium
CGTCGGGGCCGCCCTCGTGCGCGACCCACGGGTGAAAGGGGTTGCGTTTACCGGGTCGAACGAGACCGCTTGGGCAATCCACAAGCTGCTGGCCGACCGCCGGCAGTCGATTGTTCCGTTCATTGCCGAGACCGGTGGTGTCAACGCCATGATCGCGGATTCCAGCGCGCTTCCCGAACAGGTCGTGCGCGATGTCGTGCGGTCCGCCTATGACAGCGCCGGGCAGCGGTGTTCAGCAACACGGGTGTTGTTCATTCAGGAGGAAATCGCGGGGCGAACGATCGACATGCTGGCGGGGGCGGTCGCTTCGCTCGATATCGGCGATCCGTTTGATTATGCGACCGACATCGGGCCGGTGATCGACGAGACGGCTCAGGACCGTATCGATGCGCACAAGATTGCCATGCAGAAACTGGCGCGCGAAATCGTCGATTGTCCTTTGCCGGAAGCCTGTCGGGCCGGAACATATGTGACGCCCGCTGCCTATGAGATCGAACGGCTCGATGAATTGCCGGGCGAGGTGTTCGGGCCGGTGCTGCACGTCATTCGCTATTCGCGTGGGCATCTCGACAAGGTAGTGGCTGCGATCAACGATACCGAATTCGGCTTGACGCTGGGGCTGCACAGCCGGATTTCGGCGGTAGCGGATTACGTCGCGGAAAACGCCAGGGTCGGGAATTTCTACGTCAATCGCGATCAGGTTGGCGCGGTTGTCGGTGTGCAGCCGTTCGGCGGTGAGGGCCTATCGGGCACCGGGCCCAAGGCTGGCGGGCCGAACTATGTTGCGAGGTTTGCTACTGAGCGCGTGCGCACGACCGATACCACTGCGACAGGTGGCAATGCCGCTCTGCTGGGACCGCCTATCGTGGGTAAAGGCTAGCGGAGAGGTTCGGGGTTGGCTGCCTAAACCGTTACCTGAATTTTTGAGGTGATCGCTACAGCGCCAATCTTTGGGGGTATCCTCTCTGTCATGACGTCTTGGGCGGCGGGCGCTAAGGGGTGCCAACGGACTTGATGTTCGCCGAGGTGATCTGCACCAGGTCGATGAGTTTATGAGTACTTGAGATGACCACAAAACCCAAACCACCCGGCACGATCACCCCGGCTTCAACGTCGAGCGGGCAAGTGCCTGCGTCGCGCAACGCAGACGGCGACGTCTCGGAGCAATCTTCGCAAACAGATATTGCGGACTTCGTCGCGAAGATGAAGTCGCTTGGTCCGCGTGTTGGGCCGGGGCAGGGGCGATTGATCTTCGCGATGGATGCGACCATGAGCCGTGAGCCGACGTGGGACATGGCGCTGGGATTGCAGGCGGATATGTTCGATGCTGTGGCGCAGGTCGGTGGGCTTGACGTGCAACTCGTGTACTTCCGCGGATTTGGCGAATGCCGTGCATCGAAGTGGGTATCCAACCCAAAGGCGCTTGCCAGACTGATGACCCAGGTCGGATGCCGGGGTGGAAAAACGCAGATTGGAAAAATTCTGAGCCACGCGCGTGGGGAAAGCGAAAAGGCGCGTGTGCACGCCCTCGTCTTCGTCGGTGATGCCATGGAAGAAAACGTAGATGAGCTTTGTGCGCGGGCGGGAGAATTGTCTTTGCTGGGCGTGCCGGTGTTTCTGTTCCAGGAGGGGCGCGATCCGAATGCCGAGCGGGCGTTCAAGGAGATTGCCCGGCTGACCAAGGGGGCCTGGTGCCGTTTCGATGCCGGCTCGGCTGCGCAGTTGCGTGAACTCCTGACGGCGGTTGCCGTTTATGCGGCGGGCGGGCATGAAGCCTTGCTGGCGCTGGGCGGGAAGCGCGGCGGTGCGGGCGCGCAGAAGCTTCTGCAGCAGATGAGTGGCAAGGGCTGAAGTGACGGGGAGCCGAGCGTTGTTTTTGGCCAGGATTGCCGGACTTTAAGGTTTTTGGCAGGGCTATCCACCGGCTTACCCGTTTGCCTGTGTCTTTTTGCCGGTATGATCCCATATCAATGTGTGCGGCGATGGCGTCTTCGGCTATCGCTCCTTTCGCCGCCTCCGGTAGCCCGTCGTCTCCGTCGGCTCGTCGTCTTTTTCTGCGGGATCGCATCACGCTTCATGACTTATCTTCTGCTTGGTCTGGTCATCGTCGTTGTCGTGGCGCTTGCGCTACATGGCTTCACGAATGCCAACCCCGGCGTTCTCGCCAAACGATTGAAGGCCTTCATCGGGGTAGCGTCGCTGTTCGTTGCGGTCGTGCTGGCTGCGCGCGGTATGATGGTGATGGCTGTGCCTGCCGGCATGTTGGGCGTGTGGCTGTTGTGGGGGGGCGGATCGGCCCTGCCAAGTTCTCGCAAGTCATCGGGCCAGACCTCGCAGGTCGTGACCGACACGCTGGAAATGGAACTCGATCATGACACCGGGGAAATCCAGGGTGTCGTGCGTCGGGGAATTTTTGCGGGACAACGCATCGAAAGTCTGAAACCCGCCGAACTGGCGTTGTTGTGGCAGGACTGCCGTGCGGACGATCCGCAATCGGCTCAGCTTATCGAGGCGTTCCTGGACCGGGCCTATCCGACGTGGCGGGAAGACGTGCGGCGTGGCGAGCAGGAAATGCGCGGGCCGGATGGGCGCATGTCGCCGGACGAGGCATACGAGATCGTGGGCCTCAGTTTCGGGGCGTCGGATGATGAAATCCGAAAGGCCCATCGCGAGTTGATGCTCAGGTTTCATCCAGACCGTGGCGGCTCGACGTATCTGGCTTCGAAAATCAACGAAGCCAAAGATGTTCTTCTGCGCGGCAGGGATTGAGCGTCTACCAATTTGCAGTCGATTGCGCCGTCACCGGACTGACAGGGGCTATTGTGCGCGAGTGACGAAGCAGTCCACGCCGCGCCTGCGCAGTTCCGTGCAAGTCTCAGTGGCCTGCTGGGAGCCGAAGCCGGCAAAGCGTGCGCGATAAAGCGTGCGGCTGCCCGACGCGACCGGTTGGGTCTGGCGATCGAAGCCAGTCAGGAGCTGGTCGGTTTTTCTGGCGACAGCGGCGAGTTGGTTTTCAGCTTCAGTCTGTGTCTGATAGGCCCCGACCTGGATAATGTAGGGTTTTGCGGCAGGTGTGGGCTCAGGACCGCGCAAGGCGTATTGAGGCTTCGGGATTGTCGCACGTTGGGGTGCTGGCCGTGCCGGCTGCTTGGTTTCAAGGGCACCGCTATTTGCCAGAATTGAAGCTAGCTGATCCTGCAAAGTTCCCGGAGAGCGACCGGGCGCTTCGTTATCTGATGCTGGTTGGTCGCCTGCTGATTGTTGGCGTCTTGGCTGATCGGACCCATAGCCGGGGCGCAATGACGGGGCGGTCTTGCGGACTGCCGGTCGGACCACTTGCGCCGGTCGTGTTTTGCGAGGTCTGGCGGTGTCCGATAGGACATCGACACGCCGGACCTGGGCTATTTCGATACTTGGCCGGCCGATGGGGGCTGCGGTGTTGATGATCGGACCCGCAGCGAGTTCGGTTTTTTTCGCGCGCGCTACGCGTATCGGATTTTCAGGAGGTGGGCGCTTCGGCCGAGGAATAACGTGCGGACGGGCAATCAACACCGGGCGGGACTTGCGCGTGCGGTTGGGCGATGCCTTCTTCAGGTTGGCAGTCAGCAGGCCGCGCATCCGCTTATTGCGGACGCCTGCGGTTTTGCCACCGAAGACGGCTGCCACGATGTGCTTTCCGTCCCGGCGCACGGAACTGACGAGGTT
>CAYGRH010000094.1:3715-10321 GCA_964352165.1 uncultured Hyphomicrobiaceae bacterium
TATCCTGTCTTGATGCCATCGACACCATCGAAACGGCCAAGCAACGTATTGTGGTTGCGATAGCGTTTGCCGCGATACGTGAAGGCGGTCGTTTTGAACAACCGGTAATGGCGCGGATGCTCGTCGCTGAGGGCGAGGGCCAGGGTCAGCATGTCACGGGCGGTTGTAACCTGATCGGAATTCGGCAGGCCCGAAGCGTTTTTGAAGACGGTTTTGGTCATGCCCAGCTCGCGGGCCTTCGTGGTCATGAGGCGAGCGAAGCCCGGTTCGGAACCGGCGATGTGTTCAGCCATGACAACCGCGATATCGTTGGCTGACTTGGTGACAAGGGCCTTGATGGCGTCAATAACGCGGATCTTGTCGCCGACTTTCAGCCCGAGTTTGGACGGCGGCTGAGCGGCGGCCTGGGCGCTGACCGTCATCTTCGATTCATAAGACAGCCGGCCCTTAGAAATGAGATCGAAGGCCATGTAGAGCGTCATCATCTTGGTCAGCGAGGCAGGGTAGCGCGGCTCGTCACCTGCAGAAGAATAAAGGACCTTGCCGGTATTGCCGTCGATGACCATGGCCGCCTGTTTGGGCTTCGCTGTGGCTGCCGAGGTCGTTATGGGGGCAAGGATGAGACTGAACGCCAGGGCAATTGCGGTGTATGCGGACATTGTGCGCAGATGGGCGACCGCCAGAGTTACCCAGCGGGCAAGCCGCGTGGCTGACTTTGTTTCGTCCTTGCTGCAAAAGCGGCCGCAGATCACGATCTTGGTCTTTTCCCTCAAATTTATTCGGCGATCGGCCGGTTGAAACGCTGGATGGGTTGGAGCCGCTGACCGACATTCCAGCCTTATCGACACTAAGCAATCCAGGATTGTACGCCCACTCGTTCGCTCAATCCAAAATTGCCTGCTTGAGCATAGGCGTGCGCTTCTCACAAGTATCCCAGGGGAACCGATCCCGAAGTCATTCCGTTCGAATCCTGACTTCGATGACGCCCGCCGCCCTCAGCTCTTGGTCGAACATGATTTTGGGGCTGCTTTTGGGCGTCGATCGCCTAGAAACTCTAAGCCTATGAACTGCCATCAAAATACCCCGTCACAACCAAAATTTGGTTAATCGGCCGTTGCGGTTCGTCAATCACTTTTGGTGCGCCGCAACATTTTTTACTTGAATTTTGGTGCAGTGCGGCGTTAGCAAGGTGCTCAGCGCCGGGTTGTACTTTTCAAGGTGTTCCCGGCCTCAGTATTTGGATGAACCCAGCTTAGGAGCAGGTCATGATTGGTAATTTTGATGAATTTCAGAAACTCGGTCAGAACAACATGGAGCTTTCCATGAAGCTGTTCAGCGAGTGGAACAAGGGCATGCAGGCTATCGCGACTGAGATGACCGATTACACCAAGCGGTCGTTTGAAGAAGGCTCGGCGGCGATGGAGAAGCTGATGTCTGCGAAGTCTCCGGAGCACGCCTATGAGATCCAGTCGTCGTTCACAAAGCAGGCGTATGATGAGTATATGCAGCAGATGACGAAGATTGGCGGCATGTATGCAAACCTCGCCAAGGAAGCCTACAAGCCCATGGAAGACCTGATGACGCCTAAGAAATAAAGGTGTCGCCTTCCAGGTGACTGTGCGAATCGAGCCCGGCTAACGCCGGGCTTTTTTTATTGGAGAGCGTTACCATCTTAATGGCTGGTGTAAGGTTTCCCCCGCATTAGCATGTCTTGAGACCGGCAACCGCGCCTTTGCCGCGCATCCTCGTTGCCGGTTGCTTGCAGTTGCGCAACAATGCAGGAAGACCAGTCGGGTCGAAAATTGAATTGAGAACGAGGGCTCGCGAAAGCCGCAATGACAGTTACAATACAGAGCCAGCGCTTCGAATTGATCGATTATGTTCTGACAGCCGGCGGGCCAAAAGGGCCGGAAGGTCCGAGCGGTCCCGGGGGCCCGGGGCAGGACGGTGAGGATGAGGGCGAGGACAGAACGGGTCTCGTTACGAAAACGAGGCCGAAGACCAAGCGACCCAGCCTCTACAAGGTGCTGCTGCTTAACGACGACTACACGCCAATGGAATTCGTCGTTCACGTTCTTGAGCGGTTCTTCAACAAGAACCGTGATGAAGCGACGAATATTATGCTCCACGTTCACCACAAAGGCGTCGGAATTTGCGGCGTCTATACTTATGAGGTTGCCGAGACGAAGGTCACTCAGGTGACCGACTTCGCCCGGCAACATCAACATCCCCTGCAATGCACCATGGAGAAAGAGTAGGTCCCGTGCCATCGTTCTCGAAAAGTCTGGAAACAGCCCTGCACCGCGCGTTGGAATATGCCAACGAGCGCCATCACGAATACGCGACGCTGGAGCATCTGTTGCTGGCGCTCGTCGACGACCGCGATGCGGCCGCCGTCATGCGCGCCTGCAATGTGGATGTCGATGCCCTGCGTACGCGGGTGAACGAGTATCTCGACGAAGAGCTTACCGCGCTCGTCTCTGAAGAAGCAGACGAGGCACAACCGACAAATGGCTTTCAGCGCGTAATTCATCGCGCGGTGGTGCATGTGCAGTCGTCGGGACGCGAAGAGGTGACGGGTGCAAACGTGCTCGTTGCGATCTTTGCCGAGCGCGAGAGCCATGCCGCTTATTTCCTGCAGGAACAGGAGATGACACGGTTCGATGCTGTCCAGTACATCAGCCACGGGATCGCCAAGCGTCCGGGTATGTCGGAGCCGCGTTCGGTTCGTGGCGTCGATGAGGAAGCGGAAGCGGCAAGCGGTGAAGAGAAAAAGCCCGGCCAGGATGCGCTCAACACCTATTGCGTGAACCTCAACAAGAAGGCGCGCGACGGCAAGGTCGATCCGTTGATCGGCCGCGAGCAGGAAGTGCTGCGGACCATCCAGGTTCTGTGCCGGCGACAGAAAAACAATCCGCTATTCGTGGGCGATCCCGGCGTTGGCAAGACGGCCATCGCCGAAGGTCTTGCGCGGCGTATCGTGCATGGCGAAGTGCCCGAAGTTTTGAAAGACGCCACCATTTTCTCGCTCGACATGGGCGCGCTGTTGGCTGGTACGCGCTATCGCGGTGACTTCGAAGAGCGACTCAAGGCCGTGATGAAGGAAGTCGAGAACTATCCGGGAGCGGTGTTGTTCATCGATGAGATCCACACCGTGATCGGTGCGGGTGCGACGTCAGGCGGGGCGATGGATGCTTCAAACCTGCTGAAGCCCGCTTTGCAATCGGGTGCGGTGCGCTGCATCGGATCGACGACCTACAAGGAGTACCGCCAGCACTTCGAAAAGGATCGGGCGCTGGTTCGCCGGTTCCAGAAGATCGATGTGAAGGAACCGACGGTCGAGGATTCGATTGCGATCCTGAAAGGCCTGAAGCCCTACTTCGAGGACTTCCATAAGATCAAGTATTCCAATGACGCCATCAAGGCGGCCGTGGAACTGTCGGCGAAGTATATCAATGACCGCAAACTGCCCGACAAGGCGATCGATGTGATCGATGAGACGGGCGCGTCGCAGATGCTGGTTCCGGCCGAGAAGCGCAAGAAGCGCATCACGGTGAAGGAAGTCGAAGCAACTGTGGCGACGATGGCGCGCATTCCGCCGAAGACGGTCACCAAGTCCGATGCCGAGCTGCTGGCCAGCCTCGAAAAGGATATGAAGCGGCTGGTGTTTGGACAGGACCGGGCCATCGAAGCGCTGGGCAGTGCAATCAAGCTGGCGCGTGCCGGCTTGCGCGAGCCTGAAAAACCGATTGGCTGCTATCTGTTCTCCGGTCCGACCGGGGTTGGCAAGACGGAAGTCGCCAAGCAGTTGGCGAGCCTGATGGGCGTCGAGCTGTTGCGCTTTGATATGTCGGAGTACATGGAAAAGCACACGGTCTCGCGCTTGATCGGTGCGCCTCCGGGGTATGTCGGCTTCGATCAGGGCGGGCTATTGACCGACGGCATCGACCAGCATCCGCACTGTGTGCTGCTGCTGGACGAGATCGAGAAGGCGCATCCTGATCTGTTCAACATCCTGTTGCAGGTGATGGATCACGGCAAGCTGACCGATCACAACGGCAAGTCGGTCGATTTCCGCAACGTCGTTCTCATCATGACGACGAACGCGGGGGCATCCGATCTTGCCAAGCCGCCGATGGGCTTTAACCGCTCGAAGCGCGAAGGCGAAGACACCGAGGCGATCGGCAAGCTGTTCACACCCGAGTTCCGCAACCGTCTTGATGCGGTCATTCCGTTCTCCGGACTGCCGCAGGAGGTGATCGAAAAGGTCGTCGAGAAGTTCATCTTCCAGCTCGAAGCCCAGTTGGCCGATCGCGGCGTTACGATCGAGTTGTCGCCCCAGGCAGCCAAGTGGCTTGCCGAAAAGGGCTATGATGAAAAGTTCGGCGCTCGTCCGTTGGCCCGATTGATCCAGGAAGAGATCAAGAAGCCGTTGGCGGAAGAGTTGCTGTTCGGCAAGCTCGACAATGGCGGGACGGTCAAGGTCGTTGTCGAAGGCAAGGGGCCGGACCGCAAGCTCGGCTTCGAATACATCTCTGCCGATCCAGCGAAGAAGCCGAAATCTAGGTCGTCAGACGACGATGATGACGATGACGATGAGGCCGAAGCCGCGCTGGTCGAGGCGACGCCGAGGAAGTCGTTGCCTGGGCCAAAGGAGAAGAAAGAGAAGTCTTCTCGTGGCGGAGGTAGTGCTGTTCCAACAGTGCCACGCAAGAAGAGCGACTAAGGCAAGGCCCAGCTCGCTCCGCCGCTGTGTGGTTGAGAATGCTAAACGCCGCGAACGGTTTTCGTTCGCGGCGTTTTTTCGTGTTGCTGCAGGTGTTCGGTTTTCCCGGCCCGGCTACTTTCAGCGCAAGAGCGCGCGGCTCCATTTGTGACTTCGGTTTGTTCGCGCATTCGTGAGCGTCGTTTGATGAGGGCTGTCTCCTTGGGTACAGCGCCGAGGTTGGACAATTGCGATGACTGCGCCAGCCCGCTGATGCGGGAAATCGCCAGTCTTTGCGCGCTGAACCATTTCGTTCGTTAAGCGGCCGTACTCGATGCGGAAACGAATTCTGTTTCCGTCAGGGCCAGGCACGCTTTGCGTGTTCGCAGTGCGCTGGACAGAAATGATGAAGACTGACGGGAACGCCAGGCCGTGAATTGCTGAAGCGTACTGCGGCCAGCAAACCCAAACCCAAGAAAAGCGAAAAGTTCATGAGCATTTATCGAAACGACCTGCCGCAATTGGGCGGTGATTTGTTTTTAACCGATGGAGGATTGGAGACGACGCTCGTTTTCCAAGACGGCATTGACCTTCCGATGTTTGCCTCGCTGACGATGCTTGATACGCGCGAAGGACGGCGCAGATTGAGCACGTACTATCGCCGCCACGCGCAAATCGCGATGGATTCAGGTGTGGGGTTCATCACCGATACAGTGACGTGGCGGGCCAACCCGGACTGGGGCGCGAAGCTCGGGCTGTCGCCTGATGGTATCGATGTGGTCAACCGCGAGGCCGTCGCATTCCTGTGCGCGCTTCGCGCTCAGATGGCGCCTGAAGGTGCGGCAGATGAGTTTCAATTTCTCATCAGCGGTTGCATCGGGCCGAGGGGCGATGGCTATGTCCCGGGCGACATCATGACGACTCATGATGCGCAGGACTATCACGGTAGACAGGTGCGCGTATTCGCCGAGACGGATGCTGATTTCGTGGGTGCGATGACGATCACCAATGCGCCGGAAGCATCGGGCATCGCGCGGGCATGCCGGGAGGCACAAATGCCGTGCGTGATTTCATTCACGCTTGAGATTGACGGCAACTTGCCGACCGGTCAGAATCTGGCCGAGGCGATCGTGCAGGTCGATGCCGAAAGCGGAGGTTGGCCAGCCTACTACATGATCAACTGCGCCCATCCCGATCATTTTGCGGCGGCGTTGTCGGTGAATGCGCCGGCATTGAAGCGGCTGCAAGGGGTGCGGGCGAATGCATCTCGGCTCAGTCATGCGGAACTTGACGTTTGCCAGACGCTCGATGAAGGCAATCCACGAGAGTTGGGAGGCCAGCTTGCTGCAGTGCATCGCCAATTCCCCTGGATCAACGTGCTGGGTGGGTGCTGTGGAACCGACCACCGGCACATCGGTGCCATCTCGATGGCCTGCGCGGCTTAGAGCGTTCAGCGGGCGATAACGTTGGTGCTTAAGGTGCGCTGATGAATCAGCTTTGAGGCCTTGGGAGCAGGGGGTATGGATGACGGGAGGTCCTCAAAGTGATCTCTCGTATCCTCCCGCCTGATCGTTTCAAGTCGCCAGGTCGTCTGTTTTGTCCAAAATCATCGAACGATTGATGAGCCGTTTCGGCCTGGCCAGGCTGGGCCAACTCGATGCCGCATCCTCGCAGCGGCGCGCACTGCTTGCCGGGTATTCCGCCTGCTTGAGCGTGCCAGGGCTGATACTGTTTTGCAGTGCTGCCGGCTTTGGCGCGCTCGCGCGGGATTCGGGATTATCGCTTTTCAATGCCGCGTTCATGATGGCGACGCTTTATGCACTTCCCGCGCAGGTCGTGGTGATCGATCAGCTTGCGCGCGGGGCCTCGATCTGGGCGGGAGCGTTTTCGGTTCTGTTGAC